>DATHEV010000311.1:0-3068 GCA_035318405.1 Iamia sp. | reverse complement strand
GAGAAGGTGATCTCCACGCCGCTCGGAGCGGCGGCGAGCTGGGTCCCGTCGCCGGGGGTGGTCGACACCAGCTCGGCGTGGGCCCCGGCCGGAGCGGCGGGTCCGGCCCCGACGAGCAGCGCGGCCAGGCCGAGGCCCAGTGCGAGGGCGACGAGCAGCCGGTGGATGCGCGTCACGTGGGCGCCACGCGCCCGGCCCGGCCGGACGGCAGGCCCACGTGGCGGCGCGACGAGCCCGACGACCGTGGGTGGAGCAGGGCGAGCAGGGCCACGCCCACCAGGTCGAGGACGTGGTGGGCCTCGGTGAGGGCCACCGCGTCGCCCTGGACCACGTCGATCCCGGCGGTGAGGAGCATGGCCCCGGCGAGGGCGCCGGCGAACGGGAGCAGGCCGGCGGCCAGACGGGGCCGCCACACGGTGGCCAGCATCCCCACGCCGAGGGCCAGCTCGAAGGCGCCCATCTCGCGGGCCACGTGGACGGGGGCCCGGCTGTCCTCGGCCAGGATCAGCGCCGGCACGGCCAGCACCAGCTGGGTGAGGCCGATGGCCAGGAGGGCGAAGCGCACGCCCTCCCGCACCCGCCGGGGCCGGGACGTCACCGGGACGGCGGCGAGGATCACGTCGGTGCGGTCGGCGACGGGCGCGGCCGGCCGGACCCGGACGGCCCGGTGGAGCACGGTGGCCTGCTCGACCCACGCCCGGCAGCCGGCACAGCTCCCCAGGTGGAGGTCGACGTCGTCGTCGGTCAGGCCGGCCGGCAGCGCCTCGGCGTCGAGGCGGGCGGACGCGGCGTCACGGATGTCCTCGCAGCGCATGCCCACCAGGTCGTCGGAACCGCCGGCCTGGTTCCCGGTCGGACCACGAGGTGCCAGGCACCTCGTGGTCCGTTCCGTGTGCGGAAACCCACCGGACCGGTGGGAACCCGCACACGGAACGGGTCTGTGTCACGATCTCCGGCCGTGGACGCCCTGACCCGCCTCGCCCTCGAGGCGCGCGACGGCGACGAGGTCAGCCTGGCCGGGTTCGTCCGGGCCTCGCAGGCCGACGTGCGCCGGCTGGCCGCCCACCTCGTCGACCCCGAGTCGGCCGACGACGTGACCCAGGAGGTCTACCTGCGGGCCATCCCCGCCCTGGCCCGCTACCGGGCCGAGGCGCCGGCCCGGCTGTGGTTGCTCTCGATCGCCCGCCGCACGTGCGCCGACGTGATCCGGCGCCGGAGCCGCCAGCGTCGCCTCTGGCACCGGCTGATCGAGCAGCCCGACCCGGCCCGGGTCCAGGGCGTGGCGCCGGCAGGTGGGGCCGTCGACCTGGCCGACCTGCTCGACAGCCTCGATCCCGACCGCCGCAGCGCCTTCGTCCTGACGCAGGTCCTGGGGCTGAGCTACGCCGAGGCGGCCGAGGTGGCGGGCGTCCCCGTGGGCACGATCCGCTCCCGCGTCTCGCGTGCTCGTGGCGACCTCACGGCCGCCCTCGCCGCCGACGAGCCCGAGGCCGACGAGGGCTGACCACCGGCCCCGTCGGAGCGGTCCCGACCCCTGTCCGGTACGGTGCAGGGGCACAGGTCGCCCGCTCGATCCTTCAGGCTCCCACCGGGGTGGTGCTGCGATCCGAAGGGATCCGCCATGGCCTCCGCCCCCGCTCTCGGCTCTGCCGAGGAGTCCTCCGTCCCCGATCGCGTCTGTGGTCGCTGCCAGAAGTCCTTCGCCGGCGATCCCGACGCCCACCCCACCGCCCAGGCCGGCTGGTGGGCCTGTGCGACGTGCCGCGAGTCCCTCCTCGGCCCCGTCGTCAGTCGCGACAAGCCGTGATCCCGGACCCGTCGTTCGCGCACCTCTACGCGCTGTCCGACGCCAAGGGCACCTTCGGCCACCTCGCCGAGACCGACCACCGGTACCGGACCGAGGATGCGGCGTGCGTCCTGGTCGCCGTGTGCCGCGAGCGCCAGCCTCCGACCGTGCTGGTCGAGGTGGCCCGCACCGCCTTCCGCCTCCTGTCCGAGGCCCAGGACATCGACGGCACGGTGCGCACGCAGCGCTCGTCCCGTGGGCGCTGGCAGGGCGAGCGTCACCCCGGTGACGCCTGGGGCCGCAGCGTGTGGGCCTTCGCCACCGCCGCCGGCGGAGGACCCGACGCCTGGATGCGCGAGGCCGGCGTGGCCCACGCCCGCCGGGGGCTGACCGCCCGCTCGACGTCGTCGCACTCGATGGCCTTCGCCGCCCTCGGTGCCGCCGACATGGTGGCCCTGGACCCCCACCACCGCCCGGCCGTCGCCCTGCTGGCCGATGCCGTCACGGCCATCGGCTCCCCCCGATCCGACCCGGCGTGGCCGTGGCCGGAGGACCGCCTGGGCGCCACCGACGCCGTCGTGCCCGACGCCCTCCTCGCCGCCGGCGCCGCCCTCGGCCGCCCCGACGTCGTCGACGACGGTCTCGCCCTGCTCGGCTGGCTGGTCGAGCGTCAGACCGCCTCGGGTCATCTGTCGCCGACACCCGTCGGCGGCTCCGGCCCCACCGACCCCGCCACCGGCTTCGACCAGCGCCCGACCGACGTGGCCGCGCTGGCCGCCGCCTGTGCCCGCGCCGCCTCCGTCACCGGCGACCGGCGCTGGATCGCCACCCTCGACCTGGCGTGGCAGTGGTTCGCCGGCGACAACGACCTCGACGTCCCCGTGTGGGACGCCGAGACCGGAGGCTGTGCCGACCTGCTCAAGCGGTCCGGCCCGACCGCCGACCAGGGCGCCGAGGCCACCCTCGCCCTCATCTCGACCCTCCAGTGCGGCCGGCTCGTCGCCGCCGCCCTGGGCTGACCGCAGACATCAGGAGAATCCAGTGCCAGACCGCGCCCCCCACAAGGAATCGTCCAAGAAGGCGGCCAAGTCGCTCAAGGAGAAGCGTCAGGACAAGAAGGACAAGAAGGGCAAGTCCTCGTCCAGCTCGGTCATCCGCTGATCCAGCGCTGACCCACCCAACGCCTTCGAACTGGCGATCAGATCCGGCGGGTTCCCGCCGGATCTGATCGCCAGTTCGGGTTCTGGGTGGGTGGCGGATGGGGGGTGTGACGGGTGTCGGG
>DATHEV010000310.1:0-3166 GCA_035318405.1 Iamia sp. | reverse complement strand
GGGCGCGCCGACGACGACGGCGCCGAGCGGTCCGCCGGTCGCGCCGGTCGCGTCGGGGCCACCGGCCGCCAGGACCAGGCCCAGGGCGAGCGTGGCGAGGACGGCCCCCGTCGCCCGCCGCCCGCCCCGCCGGTGCCGTTCAGGCATCGAGCGCCTGCTCGGCCCGGGCCTCGGCCAGCTCGACCTCGAGGTCGTACCCCTCGACCTGGACCTTCAGGTCCAGCGCCAGCAGGGCCATCGACGTGGCCAGGAGGGGGTCGAGGACGAGGTGGGGGAGGGCGGCGATCATCGCCGTGGCCCCGGTGCCCCCGGCGTCGATCCACCCGCCGGAGACGCCGATGACGATGGGCAGGGCCACCGCCCCGAGGGCCCCGCCGGTGAGCGACGCCACGAGGGTCGCCACCGGGATCGAGAGGCACAGGGCCCAGAAGCGGGCGATGGAGAGCCGCCAGGAGCGGGTCACGGCCTGCCACGGGCCGGTGTCCTCCATGGCCCACAGGGGGGCGGCCACGCCGAAGACGAGGGGCCCGAAGACCGTCCCGATGCAGGTCAGGATCTCGAAGGCGTGGATGATCGCCCACAGCGCCAGCAGCACGTGGAGGCGGCGGCCCACGCGGGCCAGCGCGCCGGTGGCCCGGGTCGGCCGGCCGCGGGCCCAGTCGTGCACGAGGACGCCGCAGGCGGCGCCGATGACGGCGAGGCCGACCGACGGCAGGGCCCGCGACACCACGATGGCGAAGGTGCTCGAGTCGGTGGCGTCGCTGGCCAGGATGCCGAGGGTCACCGGGTCCGGGAGCAGGGCGACCCAGAACCAGGCCTGGTTGTCGGATGCCCCGGCGGCCCAGTCCTCCCGGAGGAGGACGGCCAGCACCAGCCAGATCGGCACCTGGACGACGGCACTCACGGTGAGCAGGTCGGCGAGGCGGGTGCGGAGGAGGTGGGTGGCCCGGTCGAGGACCTCGATCGGCCCCTGGGGCCGCAACGGCACCAGCAGGCGCAGGTCGGCGCCCGGCCGTCGGGTGCGGGGCGCTGGGGCGGCCGAGCTCACGGTGGCCGCAACCTACCTCCCGCCAGGGGGCCGGAGCGGCCAGCCCGGCCCTGGCCAGCCCGGTGGATGGGTCGTTCGAACCATTCACAGTCCGTGAGGAGCGGCCGATGGAGCGAGCGTTCGATGCCGTGGAGCCGAGAGAGGACCCGATGCAGCTAGCCCACCATCGACGGACCGGCGCGTTCCGGGGTTCGGCCCGTGATCGCTCGCTCGGGGCCGTGTTGGTCGAGGCCGCCTTCGTCACGCCCGTCTTCATGATGATGGTCCTCGGGATCATGGAGATGGGCCTGGCCATGAACGACGACCTGGCCCTCGCCCACACCGTGCGGGCGGGCACCCGCGTCGCCAGCGCCTCGGGCAACGACACCTACGCCGACTACGGGATCATCCAGGCGGTCCGCCGGGAGGCCGCCGCCCTGCCCGACACCAGCATCATCCGAGTCGTCGTCTACCGGGCCAGCCGCTTCGGCGAGGCGCCCCCGCTGGCGTGCCAGAACGGCACCTCGCTGGTCCCGGCCGACGCCACCGCTCCGGCCTGCAACGTCTACACGCCGAACCAGTTCGACGACGTGAAGTCCCGCTGGGCCTGCAACCCGGCCGAGAGCCTCGACAAGTACTGGTGCCCGACCTCCCGGATCACGTCCCGGTCGGTGGGTCCCAACTACGTCGGGGTGTGGATGAAGGTCGAGCACCACTGGGTGACCGGGCTGTTCGGCGACACCGCCATCCTCACCGACCAGTCCGTGATCCGGCTCGAGCCGAGGACCAAGTGAGGCTCTCCCACCGCCCCCGGTTCGTCCCCGGCCGCCGAGGCCATGAGCGGGGCGCGGTGCTCGTCGAGTTCGCCTGCGTCGCCATCTTCCTCATCACCTTGCTGGCAGGTGCCTTCGACTTCGGCATGGCGTGGCGCGCCGGGCTGGCCGTCACCGAGGCGGCACGCGCCGGGGCGCGTGTCGGCTCCAGCAGCGGCAACAACCTCGCCGCCGATCGCGAGCTCCTCCTCAGCGCCCAGGCCGCCCTGTCCTCGAGCGGGATGCTCGAGGACGTCCAGCGCGTGGTCGTGTTCAACGCCAGCAACATCTCGGCCGTCCCGCCCGCCTGCAAGATCGGGACGGGCACCGGCCAGTCCTGCGATGCCCTGACGGGGGACCAGTTCAGCGACCTGACCGGGTCCTCGGCCTACGACGCCAACGGCTGCATCGTCGACTCCGCCCGCAAGGGCTTCTGCCCCAAGATCCGCAACAACGTCCAGCTGACGGCCCACTACGTGGGCATCTGGATCCAGGTCCAGTACCACTATCAGTTCGGCCTGCTCGGGTCGGTCAAGACGATCGAGCGCACGGCCATCATGCGGATCGAGCCACCGTGACCCCGACGCCCGCACCGACCCGGGCCGCCGCGCCCGGCCCGATCCCCGCCCCGCCCCGGAGGCCCGTCATGTCCCTGTCGCACCACCGGCCCGCCCGCCGCCCGCGCCCCGCCGCACCCCGTCGTGACCACGGCTACGTGCTGGCCAAGTTCGCGATCCTGCTGGTGCCGCTGCTGCTGATGACGGGCCTCTCGGTCGACGTGGGCTACTGGTACAACCGGGCCGCCGACATCCAGAAGGCGGCCGACGCCGCCGCCCTCGCCGGTGTGGTCTGGCTCCCGGACATCGAGACCGCCCGTGACCACGCCCGGGTGGCCGCGGCCAAGAACGGCTTCGTCGACGGCGTCGACGGCATCCACCTCACGATCGAGCCCGCCGGCGACCGCCGTCTGCGCGTCGCCATCAGGGACGACTCCGTCGGCAGCTTCTTCTTCCTGAGCCTGGGCGGCCGCACGATCGACATGACCCGCGAGGGCCTGGCCGAGTACGTCCTCCCCGTCCCCCTGGGGAGTCCGTACAACTTCTTCGGGATGGGCGGGCTGACCTCGAACGTCCCGGGCTCGCCGCTCGCCAGCCCGACGGTCATCTACCAGTCGGTCAACCCGTCGTGCACCAGCAAGGTGAACGGCGACCGCCACCAGAGCCTCCACTTCAACCCCCAGAAGCCCGACGACAGCGGCGAGCTCTCGTCGTGTGCCAGCGCGCCCACCAACGACGACTATCGCACCCTGGGCTACGAGCTCTACATC
>DATHEV010000309.1:0-2163 GCA_035318405.1 Iamia sp. | reverse complement strand
CCCTCCACCCTCGTGCCCGCGGCCGCACGTGGCCCCAGCGGCTCATCATCATGACGGGCTGCGTGGTTATCTCCCTGTGCGTGGGCGCCGCCTCTGTCGCGGCCTACCTCGGCATCCGCTACGGCCAGATCAACCGGGTGGAGGGCATCGAGGTGCAGGAGCAGGCGGCGGGGGAGCCGGCCAACTTCCTCCTGGTCGGCACGGACAGCCGCGAGGGCCTGGACGAGAACGACCCCGACGCCGGTGGGTTCCTGGGCGACTCCGGGTGCGACTGCACCGACACGATCATGGTGCTGCGGGTCGACCCCCGCGACCGGTCGGCCCAGATCCTGTCGTTCCCCCGTGACCTGTGGGTCCCGATCGCCGAGACCGACTCCGACCAGCGTCTCAACGCGGCCCTGGCCACCGGCGGTCCGGAGCGGCTCATCCAGACCATCGACGAGGACTTCGGCATCCCGATCCACCACTACGTGCAGGTCGACTTCGCCGGCTTCCGCGAGCTGGTCGACGTGGTCGGCGGCGTGGCGGTGTCGTTCCCCCGCCCGGCCCGCTCGGAGCTGGCCGGCCTGTCGATCGAGACGGCCGGCTGCTACACGCTCGGCCCCCTCCAGGCGCTCGGCTTCGCCCGGGCCCGCAAGGACTACCAGGTGCAGGACGCCGACGGTGACTGGCACCAGGACCCCCGCAGCGACTTCTCCCGGGTCGAGCGCCAGCAGCTGTTCATCCGGCTGGCCCTGCGCCAGGCGATCATCGGCGGGCTGCGGAACCCGAACACCCTGCGCCGGCTGATCGACCTGGGGGTGGGCACCGTCCGGGTCGACGACGCCCTCGAGGTGGGGAGCCTCGCCTCGCTCGGCCTCCGCTTCCGCAACTTCGGCCCCGACGACCTGGTCACCCACACCCTCCCCGTGGTCGACGACGTGATCGGCGGCATGGAGGTCCTGCGGCTGATCGAGGACCAGGCCGAGCCGACCCTCGCCATCTTCCGGGGTGTCGCCCCGGCCGATCCGTCGGCCGTCGAGCCCGCCGATGTCTCCGTCCAGGTGCAGAACGGCACCGGTTCGCAGGGCCAGGGCGGCGAGGCCGCCGACGGCCTGATCGGCCTGGGCTTCACCATCACCGGCACCGGCGACGCCGACGAGCTGGGCCTCCCCACCACCGTGAGGTTCGTCCCCGGGGGCGAGGCCGAGGCCCAGCTCGTGGCCCGCAGCGTCGCCGGGCCCGTCGCCTACGAGCGGGCCGACGGCCTGGGCGGGGCCGACGCCGTGCTCATCACGGGCACCGACTGGGAGGGCATCGCCCCGGCGGTCCGCTCGATCCAGGACGTGCCCGGCCCCACCGCGGCGGTGCCCGACACCACCACGACCAGTGGCCCGGTCGACGGATCCTCGACGACCGCGGTCGACGGGTCGTCCACCACGGGGCTGGACACCGGGTCGACCACCACGACGACCACCGCCCCGGTCGACTCCGATGATCCCGACGACCCGGGGTTCTTCCTCGCCCGCGAACCCGGTCCCGACGAGGACTGCCCCGCCACCGACTGACGTCCGGGGCGACCCGGGGGGTCGGGTTCTGACGGCATCGGCAACTAGGTTGGGCGATCGGCCCGGCGCCGGGAGGCGTCGGCTGACGGACGAGACCGGGAGAGACATGGGCCAGAAGATCGCCGTGATCGGCACGGGGTACGTCGGCCTCACGACGGGCGCCTGCCTCAGCCACCTGGGCCACGACGTGGTGTGTGCCGACGTCATCCCCGAGAAGGTCGACGCCCTCAACCGGGGCGAGATCCCGATCCTCGAGGCCGGCCTCGACGAGCTGGTCCACGCCGGTGTCGCCGCCGGTCTCCTGCGGTTCGTGCTCGGGGCCGAGAACGCCGTGGGCGACGCCGATTTCGTGTTCCTGTGCCTGCCCACGCCCCAGGGTGCCGACGGGGCCGCCGATCTGAGCTTCATCAAGAGCGCGGCCAGTCACATGGGACCGCTGCTCACACGGGGCGCCGTGGTGATCAACAAGTCGACCGTGCCCGTCGGCTCGGCCGGCGAGGTGGCCACGAAGCTCCGGCGCGACGACGTCTTCGTGGTGTCCAACCCCGAGTTCCTCCGCGAGGGCACCGCCGTCAACGACTTCCTGCACCCCGACCGCATCGTCATCGGCAGCGAC
>DATHEV010000308.1:0-3375 GCA_035318405.1 Iamia sp. | reverse complement strand
CTCCTTGATGTCGACCCCGGCGTTGAAGCCGCGGCCCTCGGCCCTGAGGACCACGACCCGCACCTCGGGGTTGCGCCCGAGGGCGATGAGACGGTCGGCCAGGTCGAACCAACCGGCCACGGTCAGGGCGTTGACCGGCGGGTTGTCCATGACGACCTCGGCGATGCCGTGGTCGTCGACCGTGTGGGTGGTGGGCATCCGGCTACTTTCTGATGGGTCGTCAGATCCTGGCGGCACCGTAGTGACCGGTCGCCCTCGGGGCGAACGTCACCCTCCCGACCGCTACCCCTGGAGCCCGCCGTGGCCCTCACCATCGACCTCGCCGGCCAGGTCGCCCTCGTGACCGGCGGTGCCCAGGGGGTGGGCCGGGGCATCACCGACCGCCTGCTGGCCGCCGGGGCCACCGTCGCCGTCGTCGCCCGCAACGAGCCGGCCGACCTGCCCGCCGGCGTGAGCTTCCACGCCGGCGACGTCCGCGCCCCCGAGGTCGCACCGGCCCTGGTGGCCTCGGTGCTCGACGCCCACGGCCGGCTCGACCTCCTGGTCAACAACGCCGGCGGCTCGCCCTCGGTGGCCGCGGCCGAGGCGTCGCCCCGGTTCAGCACCCGCATCATCGAGCTCAACCTGCTGGCGGCCCTCCACCTGTCGACCGCGGCCCACCCCACCCTGGCGGCGACCGGGGGGTCGATCGTCAACATCACGTCGCTGTCGGGGCTGCGGCCCTCCCCCGGCACGGCGGCGTACGGCGCGGCCAAGGCCGGGCTGCTCAACCTCACCCGCACCCTGGCCATGGAGTGGGCGCCCGAGGTGCGGGTCAACGCCGTGTCGCCCGGGATGGTCCGCACCGAGCTGTTCGATGACTACTACGGCGGCCCCGAGGGGGCGGCGGCGGCCGAGGCGACGGTGCCCATGGGGCGCGCCGCGGCCCCGACCGAGGTGGGCGACGCCGTGGTGTTCCTGGCCTCACCCCTGGCCGCCTACGTCACCGGCGCCGACATCGATGTCCACGGGGGCGGCGAGGCCATCGCCCTCCACACCATCCTCGGCCACTGACGCTCGGGGTTCCCACCGGGACGCGGCAGCGGCGCCCGGTGCAGGGGCGCCGCTGACCACTTCACGCAGCCTCCGCTCGCCAGAGCGTCACGGTGACCACCACCCCCGAGCCGTTTCGGGCCGAGGCGGCCGCCGCACTGTCCAGGGTGAGACGGCCCAAACGGACCGGTCCAGATCTGGTCACCACGGCCCCGGGCGCGCCCGCGGCGCCCCGACCCCGGAGGGGCGGGACGGCGCTGGCCCACGGCTCGGTCCGCGCTCGTCGGAGCGTCACGCGGGCGAGATCGGTGCGGGCTCGTCGTCCACCGCGCCCGGGGGCGCGCCACCACGACGGGGCGATGGCCGCCTGCTCCGTTCGACCGGCGGAGAGCCGGGTACGGGGTGGGGCGACGAGGGGGACCGTACCGAACAGGAGTTCGGGGCGCAAGGGCGATCTCGGTCGACGGGGGTCTACCCTCGGCCCGGTGAGCGAGCGCAGCAGCGGGAGCGGGAGCGGCAAGGGCGACCGGCATCGGAGGGGGCCGGGCGGTCCGACGCGGCCGGCCCGCAGCGGCCGGGCCACCCCGTCGACCAGCCGGCGTCACCGGCCCGAGGTGTCGGGCCTGCTCGACCCCACGCTCGACCAGATGGTCGCCACCCTGCTGGAGACGGCTCGGGGCGCCCTCCCGCCCGGCCACCCGGCCCCGGGCGTGGCCCTCGAGCACTGGGCCCACGAGCTGGCCGCCACCTCGTTCGACGACGAGGCCATGCCCCGGGAGTTCTACGTCGACCTGGGCCGGACCCTGGTGGCGTCCACCGACGAGCTGGCCCCGGCGGCGCTGGCCGCCCTCGCCCTCGTCCTGGGCTTCAAGGACGCTGCCCCCCTCCGTCGGGCCCGGGCCGACTGGCTGGCGTCGGGCCCCGACGACCTCGACGCCGACCTCGGCCTCGGCCGCGAGGTCCCCGTCCGGGCCGTCACCATCGGCCACCCCGACGAGGCCCAGGCCAGCTACGTCGTCGGCTTCGACACCCCCGGCGGCGGCCACGCCATCGGCCTCCTCGTCGACGACGAGCTCGACGGCCTCGGGCGCGACCTCTTCCTCGGACCGCCGGTCGACGCCATCGCGGCCGACGCCGCCGCCGACCCCGAGCTGGTCGTCACCGATGTCCCGCTGGCCGACGCCGCCGCCCGGATGCGGGCCGCCCTGGCCGTGGCCGACGCCGAGGACTGGGACGACCTCGAGGACCTCGCCGTCCGCCCCCTCCTCGACCGCCGCCTCGCCCTCGTCCGCACCGCCTGAGCGGGAGCGGCCCGCGGCTCGGCCGTCTCAGTCCAGGAGGGCGCTGACCAGGTCGACCAGGTCCTGGCCGTCGTGGTCGGCGCCGAGCGCCTCGAGCAGGAAGGCCCGGGCCGCAAGGGGTGGGCGGACGACGGGCCCGACGACGTGGGCCCGATCGCCCGGCCCGGGCACGACGACCGCCAGCCAGAGATCGCCGACCACGGCCGGGGCGTCGTCGCGGCCGGGGGCCACCACGGTGACGGTGTCGGTGAGGAGGTCACGGAGCACCAGGCCGTCGTCGTCCACCTCGTCGACCTGGTGCAGCCCCCGGACGGCGTCGGACCAGCAGGCGGCCAGCTCCCGCTCGTCGGCCGGCAGCAACGGCCCGATCTGGGTCGCCACCGAGGCCAGGGCGCCATCCTCGACCAGGTGGGCGTCGACGGCCAGCGTCGCCACCAGAGAGTCGGCCGGCCCGGTGCGGGGGACGTCCTGCCCGCGGAGGTGGACGCACGCCCGCTCCAGCTTCCACCAGACGAACGGCACGCGGGCGGCGAGGGCGGGGACCGGCGGGTGGAGGAGGCAGCACTGCTTGGCCTTGCGGCCCGACCCGCACGGGCAGCGGTCGTTGCGGCCGACGCCGGCGGGGGGCGTGGGCCGCCAGCGCTGGAGGGCCTCGGCGGCCTCGTCGTCGCCGATCCGGCGGAAGGCGGCCTGGGCGCCGGCCACGTCGCCGGCGTAGGCGCACATCTGGCCGTGGGCCTCGTGGACGGCGGCCCAGTCGCGCGCCTCCGGTGCCGGGGGCCCGACGACCAGCCGGGCGAGGAGGTCACGGGCCTCGGCGGGCTCGCCGGCGCGCATCAGCGCCTCGGCCAGCACCAGGCCCGGGCCGGGGGCGACGGGATCGCGGCCGGCGACCGCCCGGGCCCGCGCGAGGGTGGCGGCGACCTCGTCGTCCTCCAGGTCCTGGACCCGCCGGGCCAGGGCCTCGGCGATGAGCGAGTCGTCGAGGAACGACGCCGCGTCGGCGTCCAGCACCTCGGCGCCGTCGGCCCCGGAGAGGCAG
>DATHEV010000307.1:0-2102 GCA_035318405.1 Iamia sp. | reverse complement strand
CCCTGACGGTGGGCGGCAGCCAGGCCGCCGAGGCCACCCGCAACGCCCTCGCCCGCCTCCTCCCCCAGATCACCGTCCCCGACTAGTCGAACCGTGTGCGGGTTCGGCCGTTTGCGGCATCAACCCGCACACAGAACGGGCCGGTCCGGGAGCGAGGGGCGGACGGCTTCGATCATGAGGCGGACGGTGGGGTGCTCGGAGGGGTACGGGTCCCGCCGGTCGGCGGTGACGACCTCCAGACCGGCGCCCGAGGCGGCCGCCACCAGCTCGTCCCGCGTCATCAGGGTGGCGACGAAGGGCACGCCCCGGCCCAGGAAGTCGTCGACCTCGACCACACCGGAGCCCTCGTGGGCGGTGACGAGAGCCCGGCCTCCGGGACGCAGCACCCGTGCGATCTCGGCCCAGCCCTGCGCCAGCTCCGAGCGACGGAGGTGGATCAGGGAGTAGAAGGCCACCACCCCGCCGACCGAGCCGGTGCGGACGGGCAGGGCCCGGAGGTCGCCGGCGGCGGCCCCGCCCAGACGCCCGGCGGCGAGGCGGGCCATCTCCGGGCTGAGGTCGACGCCGAGGACCCGGCGTCCGTGGTCGAGCACCGCGAGCCCGATCTGCCCGGGCCCGCAGCCGAGGTCGAGGACCGGGTCGCCGACGGCGGCGGCGAAGGCGGCCAGGCGCTCCCGGTCGGCCGGCTTGCCGGCCAGCTCGTCGATGAAGGTGGCCTCGTAGACGCCGGCCACGGTGTCGTACGAGCTCCGCAGCCGGTCCCAGGTCATGGCCTCGCCTCGGAGGTCAGCCCTCCTCGGCGGCCGGCTCCTCTTCGCGGGGCTCCTCGACGCCCAGCGCCACCATGATCTCGTGGCGGGCGGGCTCGAAGTCCTCGTCGCTGACCTTGCCGGCGGCGTGGGCCTCGCTCAGGATGCGGAACCGCTCCATGATCGCCTCGGTGTCGACGGCGTCGCCGTCGGCCCCGCCGTCCTCACTGCTGTGGCGGCGTTCGCGCTTGGCGGCCTGCTTCTCCTGGCGGAGCTTGTCGATGCGTCGCTTCTCGGCGGACTGTTGTCCTCGCTTGCCCATGTGACCCTCTACTTCCTGACGGGAGACGTGGGTCGACGGGTGTGACGATCCAGCGAGCGTCCACCTTAGAGCCGACGGGCTACGACGCCTTGGTCGCGAGATGGTCGACGAGGGTGCCGGCCTCTCCGAACAGACGGGTTCGCCAGGTCTCCAGCAGCTCGGAGGCGTCGTGATCGTCGGGGTGGAAGTCGGGCCGGTTGTAGTCCCGGATCCGCTTCCGGACGTCCTTGCTGAGCCACGGCGAGCTCTTGACCTTGGCGATCGAGCGCCGCAGGCCCTCGAGGTCGCGGGCCGCGGGATCGCGGGCGATCGACCAGATGGCCCACAGCGTCGAGGTGCCGAGGAAGCCGATGGTGATGGCGTTCATGACCCGCGTGCGGACCTTCTCGTCGTCGACGCAGGCCTTGTAGACGTCGAAGGCGACGGCCTTGTGCTCGCTCTCCTCGATGGCGTGCCACATGAGGAGGTGGCGGACCTCGTCCTCGCTGAACATGGCCTGCGCCCGCTCGTCGGCCAGCAGCACCTCGGCGAGCGTCGCCGTGTAGTGCTCGAGGGCGGCGGTGACGGCCAGCCGGACCTTGGGCGGCGAGATCTTCTCGTCGAACTTGAGGCGCTTGCCGGTGAAGCGGTCGATCTTGTCGGTGGGGAAGCCGAGCTCGGCGAGACGCTCGTTGAACGCCCGGTGCTCGCGGCCGTGGATGGCCTCCTGGCCGATGAAGCCGGCCACCTGCTTCTTGAGCACGGGATCGGTGATCTGGTCGCGGTAGTGGCGCACCGAGCGGACGAAGTAGTCCTCGCCCTCGGGGAACAGCGACGACAGCACGGCAACGATGTGGCTCATCACGATGTCCCCGTCCATGAAGAGGTGGGGAACGTCGGCGGCGTCGCCGTCGAAGAAGGAGATGCGGCGGACGGGGAAGGCCCGGTCGGACGAGGCCTGGGCGGCGGGATCGCCCGGCGGGGCGGGGGCGTCGGGGTCCGTGGTGGTCTCGACGTCGGCGACGGCGGTGCTCATGGGACGAGCTCCTCTC
>DATHEV010000306.1:0-2652 GCA_035318405.1 Iamia sp. | reverse complement strand
GATGGCGTCGTAGATCGCTCGCCGGATGTTCTCCAGAGCCCGACCGGGATGCTCGAACATGCGCTCGACCAGCGTCCGGTACCGGTCGGGGTCGCGCCCGGTCGCGTGCGTGGACACCTGCTGGTCGAGGGGCTCGCTGAGGTCCAGGCGCGGGGCGGCGCGACCGAGCGCGCCGATCGTGGAGTCGGGGAGGACGTCGGCGTCGTGGAAGCCTGCGAGCAGGAGCGGTGCTCCTGAGGCGGCGGCGTAGAAGGCGACCGACCCGTGGTCGGCGATGACGAGGTCGGCGGCGACGACGGCGCTCCGCCACGCGTCGCGCGGGGGGACGAGCACGAGCCCGGCGTCGATCGCATCGCGCATCCAGGTGCGGACCTGCCAGGCGCCGTGCCCGATCCACAGGTTCGGGTGCAAGATGGCCGCGACGCGGCACCTGTCGATCGAGACCTCCCTCAGCAGCCGGTGGGCCAGGTCGGGGTGCTTCGCGAACTGGGACGTCAGCCCCCACGTGGACGAGAGCACGACGAGCACCTCGTCGGAGGCCACGCCGTAGGCCGAGCGGTAGCGCGGGCGGTGCCGCTCGCTGACGACGAGGCGGTCGTAGACCGGGTCGCCGGCGACGAGCACCCGATAGCCGTCCGCTGGGTCGTACAGGTCGAGCTGGTTGCTGTGGGCGACGACGGTGGTCGTCGCCGGCACCGCACCCCGGTCGCCGGCGCGGGTGATCGGCGGTCGTCCACCTCGAGGCAGGGCCACGCGCTTGCCCACGCCCGGACCGTGCGGGAGCTGGAGGAGCGGCGTGCGGAGCTCGTGGAGGTCACCGGTGTCGCTGGCCGACATCGCTAGGTCGAACCGCGTGGAGGTGGCCTGGTCCCATGGCACGATCGGGATCCCGAGCTCGCCCAGCAGGTCGACCGCTCCCTGTCGGTAGACCGACGGTCGGTCCGACTCGACGGTGAAGACCACCTGCACCCTGGGGTCCGACACGAGCTCCGGGAGGATGTCGAGCATCCACGATGTCGACACGAGCGTCCGCGCCACGACGAGGATCGTTCGCTCGACCCGCGACGACGTCCAGTGCGGATCGCCCAAGGGCACGCGCAGCCAGCCCTGATGCTCCTCGCCCTCGTGCCCCTCCTCCACTCGGGTCACGCTATCCCGAGACGCAGGGTGTCACGAGCGTTGCCGGAGTAGAGCCCCGGCAACACGTCGGCCGGCAGGTGAGCTGCGGAGATGAGCCAACGCCCCTTCGTCGGCACCTCGGAGCCCACCCAGTAGGGAAGCTGCTCGTCGTCGGTCTCGACGAAGCGGTAGTGGAGTCGGAGTTCCTCGACCGTGACCGGGTGGTCGGTGCCGAAGAGGATCCGATCCGGGTGGTCGAGGACGAGATGGCGGAAGCGACGCGGCTGACGGCCGAGCTCGTCGAGTCGAGCGCTGATGTCGATCGCCATGTTGGCGTGCGTGCGCAGCAGGCGATCGACCCGGTCCAGATCCTCGGCGCAGCATCCGACATGAGCGGCCACGAAGGTCGTCCCAGGCGAGCCGGCGATCGTGCGCTCGAGCGCCTCCATCAGGAGGTCGAACGACGGGAACCTCTCGCGGTCGGCGAACGACCACTCCGGCACGCGGGTCAGCTCGTCGATCCGTTCGTTGCGCGAGTCGAGCGGCTCGAAGAAGGCGATCGGGTCGGCGGTGTGGATCATGACCGGCATCCCCAGCTCGCCGGCGAGGTCCCAGACGGGCCGGAGGCGGTCGTCGTCGGGCATCACGAGACGACCACGGCCGTCTCGGACCCGGAGCCCGAGGTCCTTCCACACCTTGACGCCCTTGGCGCCGGACCGGTGGGCGCGGCGGAGACCGATGACGAGCGCGTGCGTCGGGTTCGTCCGCTCGAAGGCCGACAGGTCCAGGTGGCAGAACGTGGAGAATCGATCGGGGTGGGCCCGGTCGTACCGATCGAGGTTCTCCTCCAGCTCGTGACCCCACAGTCCATCGAGGTTCACGATGTGGATGACGCCCGCCTCGTCCATGATGTCGAGCAGCTCGCCCACGTCGGGGACCAGCCAGTCGCCGGTCGGCGACAACCACCGTCCGAGGTGGTTGTGGGCATCGATCACCGGGGCGGCCGGCCGCAGGACCTCCGTGACGCGCACCCGCGCCTGCGACACCGGCCGCCACTCTGCCACCGAGAGGCTTCGAGCCGAGACGGGCTTCACCGCCCGTCGCTCCCACGCCCCTCGAACAGATCGCTGAAGGCGCCCTCGCGGAAGTCACGATCGACAAGGGTCGTCCAGTCGTCGAGCCCTCGTCGCGCTGCTCGCTGCCTCACCCACGCAGCGAGCTCGCGCAAGGCGGCCAGGGTGGGGCCGTTCGCATGGACGGGATCGTCGGCGATCAGGTGCAGGTCGAGCACCCGATCGACGCGACGGCCGTGGCTGTCGGCCCGCAGCGTGGCTGCCGCGTAGGTGAGCGTCAGGACCACGCCGGCCGCCTGCACACCTGCGGCCAGAGCGGTGTAGCGGTCCGTGTCGATCAACGGGAGCGGGATCAGCAGCACGCCGACGAGAACGGCCGTGACCGCCGCGAGACCTCGCCGACTCATGGACGTGACATCTTCACTCCACCCCTCCAACCGAGCTGATCGGAGCGTAGGTG
>DATHEV010000305.1:0-3433 GCA_035318405.1 Iamia sp. | reverse complement strand
CCTTCGCCGTGGTCGCCTCGGCGGGGGTGCCTGCCAAGGACCTGCTGCCCCACGCCCAGGCGTGGTTCGACACCGTCGTCACCGGCGACGACCCGGCCGCCGTCGCCGCCGCCATCGACGCCCGCGAGTACCCGGACCAGGTGCAGTCGTCGGTGGCCCTCAACGCCGCCGGCCTCCGGCTCCTGACCCAGGTGCACGACGAGGCCGGCATCGACAGCGGCCTGGTGCGCGCCATCGGCGCCCTGGCCGAGCGCCGGGTCGCCGACGGCCACGGCGCCGACGGCTACACCAGCCTGGTCGAGGCCATCCGCACCGGCTCTGCGGCCTGAGGCTCAGGGTCGGACCGGTACGGTCGCCCTCGTGAGGTACCGATGAACAAGCTGGACGAGGTGGGCGAGGCCGACGGGTGGCGGTGCTGGCTGTGCGACGAGGCCGTGGACCCGGACATGTCGGTCAACGATCCACGGGGTCCGAGCATCGACCTGCGGACCACGAAGTCGAAGGCCAAGGCCAAGGCCAAGAAGGGCCGCGAGGCCACCGAGCGTCTGGCCCACCGGGGCTGCAACACCGGCAAGGGCGCGGTCGCCCCGGTGGTGCCGTGGCCCGATGACCTCTTCGTCGTCGACCCGGCCCCGCTCATCGCCGTGGTCGACCGGCTCCAGCGCAAGGGCGGTCGGGAGGCCGTCGCCCGCTGCATGACCCGGGACGACGCCGACGCCCTCGCCACCTGGCTGGTCGAGCGGATCGGCCGGCTCGAGCCCGACCTCGCCGTCACCACCCGGGTCGACGAGGGGGGCGGCCAGCAGGTGGTCAGCCTCCTCGCCTGAGCCGGTCCATCTGGCGGCGGTCCCTCTTGGTGGGCCGGCCGGATCCCCGATCGCGCTCGGCGAACTCGATCTTCTCGGGCGGCTTCGGGGGCGGGGGAGGGGTGTGGTCGATCAGGCACTCGGCGGCGACGGGGGCGCCGACCCGCTTCTCGATCAGGCGGACGACCACGACGGTCCGGTCGACCTGGTGGATCCGGGCCTCGACCCGGTCACCGACCTTCACCGTGGTCGACGCCTTGGCCGGTCGCCCGTCGATCCGGACGTGCCCGCCCTTGCACAGCGCGGTGGCCTCCGAGCGCGTCTTGGCCAGCCGCACCGCCCACAGCCACCGATCGACGCGCGCCGTCTCCATGCCGACCAGCCTGCCGCGCCCGGCCACCACCCCGCCGAACCTTGTGCGAGTGTCGCCGCAGTACGGGCACAAGTCGCACAAGGTTCGGGGTGCTCAGGGTTCGACGTCGACGCCGACGGCCTTCCCGAGGATGGCGAGCTCGTCGACGATGTGGTCGACCATGTCCCACAGGTCGGGGACCAGCTCGCGACAGGCGACCAGGCCCACGTCGAGGGTGTCGCGGTAGCTCTGGACGGTGACGTTGAGGCCCTGGCCGTCGACGATCGTCGACACCGGGTAGTAGTGGAGGAGCTCGGCGCCGGCGGTGTAGAGCGGCTCCCGCGGCCCGGGCACGTTCGACACCACCAGGTTCACCGGCGAGCCCACCCGTCCGGTGAGCCGCAGGGCGGTGCGCATGGCCCGGGCGAACACGGCGGGCGGGGCGAACTGGGTGAAGTCGGTGAGCTCCTCGGCCGGGACGGCGTCGAACAGGCCCTTGGCCCCGGCCATGGCCTCGTGGACCTTGCGCACCCGCTCGATCGGATCGGGCTCGTCGGTGGGCAGGCCGGAGAAGATGGCCGACACCCGGTTGGTCCACCGGTGCTCCTCGTCGCCGGTGCGGATCGACACCGGGATCATGGCGACGAGCGCCTTGTCGGGCAGGGCGTCGTGGTCCTCCAGCCAGCGCCGCAGCCCGCCGGCGCACATGGCCATGACGATGTCGTTGACGGTGGCGCCCATGGCGTTCTTCACCTCCTTGACCGAGGTCAGGGACGTGGAGCGGAAGGCGAAGCGGCGGTGGGCGGTGATGGTGCCGTTGAACGGCGTCGGCGGGGCCAGCCCCTGGGGGAGCGGACCGGCGATCTCGCCCTCGGGCGCCCGCTCGCGGCCGCGGTTCAAGACCGCGCCGAGCGGGCCGCGGAGGTTGGCGCGCACCTGGTTCGCCGCTGCCACCAGCACGGGGTTGCGGGTGGCCGCCCCGACCTGGCGGGCGGTCCGGGCGCCGAGCACGAGCGCCCGCCCGGGCTTGCGGGCCAGGCCGAGGGCGGCGGTGGCCAGAACGGCGGCGTCGCTGCGGGAGGACTCCGGCGTCCAGGTCCCGAGCGCCGGGTCGTCGCCGGGGTCGCCCTCGGGCGAGGCGTCGAGCATGAGGGTGAGCAGCTCGGCCCCCGATGCGCCGTCGACGGTGGCGTGGTGGATCTTGGACAAGATGGCGAAGCGGTCGTCGGGCAGGCCCTCGATCACGTAGCTCTCCCACAGCGGGCGCCGCCGGTCGAGCGGGCGGCCGATGATCCGGGCCACGAGCTCGCCCAGCTGCTTGTCGCTCCCCGGCGGCGCCACCGCGGTGTGGCGGACGTGGTACTCGAGGTCGAAGTCGGGGTCGTCCTCCCAGAACGGGTGGTCGAGCCGGAAGGGCACGTCGCGCACCCGGCGCCGCAGCGGCTCGAGCCGGTGCATGCGCCGCTCGATCTCGCCCCGCCAGGCGGTGAGCGGGTCGTAGTCGGGGTCGTCGGGCCGGGCGAAGATCGACAGCCCCGAGACGTGGCCGAACTGGGTGGCCGACTCCATGTAGAGGAAGGTGGCGTCGAGGCCGGTCAGCTGCTTCATCGGTGCCCTCCGGGGGCCGGGGTGTGACGACGGCCACCCTTCCACCCGCCGGCGCCCCGCACACGCGCGGAGCGCCGGACGCGCCGAAGGGACGACCCGGCCCCAGCCCCGGGTCGTCCCCTCGGTCCGCCACCGGCCGGCCCCCCGACGAGGGCCGGCCGGCTGATCGCGGCTCGCTCAGTACTTGTTGAGGAGCATCGTCCGGGTGGCGTAGTCACCGGGGTTGCCGCCCTGCTGGATGTGGCTGCCCCAGTTGGCGACCTCGATGGCGGGGGAGGTCTGGTCGATCATGGCGTCGTAGACGTCGGCGGCCTGGACGATGCCCTTGCTCAGGCCCTTGTACTCGGGGGACTCCGAGAAGAGGGTCATGAGGCGGCCCCGGTTGATGATCCCCTGGTCGAGCTGGCCCTTCCAGTAGGCGTGGTCGGCGGGCTTGGGGTTGCGGTCGAGGACGTTCTGGTAGACGAGCGTGACGAACTGGGCGTTGCTCAGCTGGCCGTAGAGCGTCGTGAACTCGGCCGAGGCGGCGAAGCTGCTCGAGACGGTGTTGATCGACTTGCCGTCGTTCGTGATCTTGTCGAACCAGTAGTCGAGGCCGGCGTGGTCGGCGTTGCGGTCGAAGTAGGCGTTGTAGAGGCGGATGATCTGGTGGCGGGGGGTCCGGGGG
>DATHEV010000304.1:0-5382 GCA_035318405.1 Iamia sp. | reverse complement strand
CCTCGCTGCCGCCGTAGGTGGCCGAGATGGTGTGGGCGCCGGCGGGGAAGGTGGTGCGCCACACCGCCGTGCCGTTGGTCCGCAGGCCGACGATGCCCTTCTTGGTCCCGTTGGTGAACGTGACGTGGCCGACCATCGCGGCCCGGGCCGACGCCGGCGAGGTGGGCGTGACCCGGGCCCGCATCTCGATCAGGGTGCCGGTCGGGCCCGTGGCGGGCTGGGCGGTGACCGTGATGGCGGTGGCGGCGGGGAGCACGTGCACCTCGACGGCCTGGGTCCGGCCGGCGGCGGTGGTGGCGTCACCGGAGTACTCGGCGCTGATGACGTGCTCGCCGACCGTCAGCGCGCTGGTGGTGAACGTGGTGATGCGCTTGGTCGCGGTGGCGGTGCCGATCGGTGTGGGGCCGTCGAGGAAGGTGACGGTGCCGCCCTTGGGAGCGCCCCCGCCGCGGGGCACGATCGTCACCGCCAGCTTCACCGGCTGCGACCAGACGGCCGTCGTGGGTGTGGCCGCGAGGGTGATCTGCTCGGCCGTGACCGGTGCCGCCGAGGCCGGCGCCAGAAGGCCGAGCCCGGCCAGCACCACCACCGCGACGAGCACCACCCGCGACGAGCGCTTCCGCACCATCTGACCTCCAGAGCGACGGGAGCCCCGTGCCCTGGTCGTCGGGCACCCTCACCCTGGAGCGGCGGTCAGACCGGGGTGGTCACCTCGAGGTCGGTGGTCGCGACGGGGGCGGGGGCGTGCAGCTCGGAGCCGGTGTAGGTGGCCTCGACGGTGTACGAGCCCTCGGCGAGCACCGGTCGCCAGACGGCGACGCCGTTGGCGTTGACGGCCACGGTGGCCCGCCGGGCGCCGGCGACGAAGGTGACGGAGCCGGCCGGGCGGCGGCCCGTCGTCGCCGGGGCGACCGAGCGCACGACGGCGCGGATCTCGGCCGGGTCGCCCGAGTGCACCGGGTTCACCGCCGAGCTCAGGGAGGTGGCCGTGTTCGCCCGGGTCACGGTCACGGTCACGACGTTGCTGGTGCCGGGCGCCGTGGTGGCGTCGCCGCCGTACTCGGTCCGGACGGTGTGGGTGCCGGGGGTGAGGGCCGTCGTGTTGAGGAACGAGACGAAGTGCCGGACGTTGCTGACGCTGCCGACGGCGACATCGTCCACGAAGAAGGTGACCGTGCCACCGCGCGGGGCCCCGACGGGAGTGCGCTTGATCGTCACCGACAGCTTGGTGATCTGCGAGTAGACGGGCGAACCCGGTGCCACCCGCATGACCATCTGCTTGGGGGGGTACGGCGCCGCGCTGGCCGGCGAACCGGCCAGGCCGACCCCGGCCACCACCACCAGCGCGACCAGCACCGTCCGCATCACGTTTCTCATCACGCCGTCTCCCTCTCCGCAGGTGGCCGCAATCTACCCGAGACTCAGGGGGCGTGGACCCAGTGGAGCTTGTCGGGGTTGAGGACCCAGCGGACGGCGGTGACGTGGCCGTCTTCGACCTCGACGGTGCCGGCCAGGGCGACCTCGCCGTCGACGAGGGCGACGAAGCCGGGCTCGCCGTTGATGGCGACGACCTCGACCCGGCGGCCGCCCAGGGCCTTGGGGCCGATGGAGCGGAGGAACCGGGCGATGCGGTCGCGGCCCTCGACGGGGCGGCGGGCGGCCTTGGTCTCGCGGCCGCCGTCGGACACCAGGACGGCGTCCTCGGCCAGCACCGCCACCAGTCCCTCGACATCGCCCTCGCGGGTGGCGGCCAGGAAGCGGTCGAGCACGCGGCGGTGCTCGTCCCGCTCGACGGTGCGGCGCGGCCGGCCCGCCTCGACCCGCTTCCGGGCCCGCGCCACCATCTGGCGGCAGGCGGGCTCGGAGCGGTCGAGGACCTCGGCCACCTCGTCGTAGCCGTAGCCGAACACCTCCCGCAGCAGGAAGGCGGCCCGCTCGACCGGGCCCAGCGCCTCCAGCACCGAGAGCAGGGCGAACGACAGGTTGTCGGCCACGACGGCGGCCTCGGCCCCGTCCTCCAGCACGTCGTCGCTCACCGGCTCGGGCAGCCAGGGCCCGAGGTACTCCTCCCGCTGCACGCGGGCGAGGCGGAGGTGGTCGATCGAGAGCCGGGTGGCGACGGTGGTGACGTAGGCCTCGGGCGAGCGCAGCTCCTCCGCCCCGGCCGCCGCCGACAGCCGGACGAGGGCCTCCTGGGCCAGGTCCTCGGCCTCGGTCCGGCTGCCGACCATGCGGTAGGCGACGCCGGTGGCCACCTGGCGCAGGTGCCCGAGGTCGAGGTCCTGGGTCATGCCGTCATGCCGTCAGGCCGCCGCACTCGCCGCCAGCGGGGGAGCGGTCTTGTGGGCGGTGACGGCCAGACGGTTCCAGACGTTGATGGTGGCGATGGCGACGACCAGGTCGGTGGCACCGGCCAGCCCGTGCTGGGCCACGGCCTCGTCCCACACCCCCTCGGTGACGCCGTGCTCGCCGAGGTGGGTCACCTCGTCGGTGAGGGCGAAGGCGGCCCGCTCGGCCGGGGTGAAGAAGGCCGACTCGCGCCAGGCGGCGACGGCCACGATGCGGCGGACGTCCTGGCCCAGCTTCCCGAGGTCGGTGCTGTGCATGTCGACGCAGAACGAGCAGCCGTTGATGATCGACGCCCGGAGCTTGACCATGTCGTAGAGCACGTCGTCGCCCACCGCCTTCCGGGCGATGACCTCCAGGGCGTAGATCGCCTTGTAGGCGTCGGGGGTGTCGGTGGTCAGGTCGAACCGTGGTTCCATGGGAGCCTCCTCGTGCTGCGGAGCCGTCGTTGGCTCCTACCTTGTCCGACGGGCCAGGCTCCCGCCCTGTGACAGGTCAGTAGAGGTTCTGCTCCAGCCAGGTGGCGACGCCGTCCTCGGCGTTGGTGCCGGTGACGTCGTCGGACGCGGCGATGACGCTGGGGTGGGCATCGGCCATGGCCACGCCGACGCCGGCCCACGCCAGCATGGGCAGGTCGTTGCGGGCGTCGCCGAAGGCCACCACCCGCTCGGGCGGGATGCCCCGCTCGGCGCAGAGGAGGGCCAGCGTCGTGGCCTTGTCGACCCCGGGGGCCGAGACCTCCACCAGCTGGAGGCCGCCGCTGGCGGTGACGACGGCGATGTCGCCCACGGCCTCGGCGGCGGCGTCGATGTAGGCGTCGCCCTCGGTGCCCGGCACCTTCATGAGCACCTTGGCCGCGGGCCGGACGACCAGCTCCTCGGCCGGTCCGACCTGCTCACCGGCCAGAGCCCGGGGGATCGTCTCGGCCCAGGCCGGCTCGATGCCCACGCCGTCGCCGAACTCGACGGCGAAGAAGCCCTCGGGGTGCAGGGCCCGGAGCCGGCGGACGACCTCGGCCGCCACGTCGGGGGCCAGCGCCCGCTCGACCACGACCTCCTCGGTCTGCAGATCGACGACCAGGGCGCCGTTGGAGCAGATGGCCAGTCCCGGGCCGATGTCGATGGCATGGACCCAGCGGGGCGGGCGACCGGTGACGGCCACGACCTCGACCCCGTCGGACCGCAGGCGGTCGAGCACGCCGCGGGTCCGCTCGGTGATCGACCCCAGGTCGACATCGCCGTCGTCGCCCGCCGCCACCCGGCGCCGGAGCGGCGGCTGGAGCAGCGTCCCGTCCAGGTCCGACGCGACGAGGTCGACGTCGCGCCTCATCGGTTGGCCGAACCTTGTGCGACCTTCACCGCTGTACGACGAACCTCGCACAAGGTTCGGCGTCCTCAGGCCAGGACCGGCAGGAGGGCCGGGAGGGCGCCGTCGTGATCGACGAAGAGGCCGGAGGCGGCCGAGCAGCCGCCCAGGGCATCGGCCGCCAGGACGACGGTGGCCGCGGTGTACGTCGACTGCTCGCCGCCGGGGAAGTGGTCCTCCTGCGGGTACACGGTGCCGGTCCAGTAGCGACCGCCCGGCTCGCGGTACTGCTGGGCCCAGCCGAAGAGGCTGGCGGCGGTGTCCTTCTCGCCCACGGCGAGGTGGGCCATGGCGCACTCGAGCGTCTCGGCCACGGTGACCCACGGACGGTCCGAGACGCAGCGCACGCCCCGGCCCTCCATCACGAAGGCGGCATAGCGGCGGGCCAGACGCTCGCGGCCGGCATCGCCCAGGACGGCGCCGCCGAGGATCGGGTAGTACCAGTCCATGGCCCAGCGGTGCTTGGGGGCGAAGGCGTCGGGCTCGGTGCGGATCACGTGGGCCAGCCGGCTGGCGGCCTGGATCCAGCCCGGGCGCTCGTGGCCCAGCTCGACGGCCACGGCGGCGGCGCAGCGGAGGCTGTGGCAGATGCTCGACGACCCGGTGAGGAGGGCGAAGCTCCACGGCGTGCCGTCGGCGTGACGGGCCCAGAGGATCTCACCCCGGTCGGTCTGGAGCTCGAGCACGAAGCCGATGGCCCGGTCGACGACCGGCCACATCGCCTCGAGGAAGCCCCGGTCGCCGGTCAGCAGCCAGTGGTGCCAGACGCCGGCGGCCACGTAGGCGATGACGTTGGCGTCGAGCTTGTCCTGCTCGACCGAGTCCTCCAGGTAGTACTGGTGCCACGACCCGTCGGGGCGCTGGAGGTCGACCAGCCACTGGTAGGCCCGCTCGGCCTCGCCGATGCGGCCGCCGAGGGCCAGGGCCATGGCCGCCTCGACGTGGTTCCAGGGGTCGGCGTGGCCACCCGGGAACCACGGGATCATCCCGTTGGGGAGCTGCCACTCGGCGATGGCGTCGACCGTCTCCTGCGCCTCGCCGCTGGTGAGGAGACCGGGGACCTCAGGCGCGGGCACCGACGGCCTCCTTCGTCGCCGGGGCGGTGGGCGCCGGTGTCGTGGCCGGGACCGGCTTGCGGGCGTAGACCACGAGGCTCTTGCCCAGCACGGGGTTCAGCGCCCTCTCGGTCCAGCGAGTGGTCCGCGGCGCCTTGGTGATGTCCCACACCAGGAGGCGGTGGTACGCCTTCACCAGCGGGTGGTCGTCGTTGGTGGGCCCGACGGCGCACTTCAGCCACCAGTAGGGCGAGTGCAGGGCGTGGGCGTGGTGGCTGTCGCCGGGCCGGAAGCCGGCGGCGCGCATCTTCGTGCGCAGCTCGGGCTCGCCGAAGATCCGCACGTGGCCGCCCTCGACGAAGGGGGCGTGGTACTCCTCGGAGAGCCGCCAGCAGACCTTCTCGGGGAACCAGGTCGGCACCGTCGCCGCCAGCCGGCCGCCGGGCTTGAGGATGCGGAACAGCTCGCGCAGGGCGGCGGAGTCGTCGGGGATGTGCTCCAGGACCTCGGAGCAGATGATGCGGTCGAACGTGTCGTCCGGGAACGGCAGGCAGGTGCCATCACCGTTGACGGCGGTGGCCATCGGCGGCGGGAGATCTGGCCCTTCCGCGGCCCG
>DATHEV010000303.1:0-3272 GCA_035318405.1 Iamia sp. | reverse complement strand
GAACGGCGTCGTGTACGACGACCTCGGGGTCACCGACAACGGGTACGTCGTCGTCGGCGGGGGCACCAGCGGGAAGGACAGCACGGCGACGCCGCAGGACGTGCCCAACGCCGGCCGCCCCAACAACGTCCTGGCCCCCTTCTGGACCGACCTCGACCCGGCGGCCCCCGGCGCCGAGTTCAGCCTGGGCTACGTCGTGCCCGGCGGGTCCGAGGCGTGCGAACGGCCGGTGTGGATCGTGGCCGAGTGGCAGATGCCCGAGTTCGGTACCGGCACCGTCCGCAAGACGCAGGTCTGGATCGAGTCCGACGACCCCGAGTGCGCCACCGACACCCCACCGCCCGAGGCCGTCTACTTCACCTACGACCACACCACGATGACGGCCGCCCCGGCCCGACCGTTCCGCATCGCCGCCGAGAGCTCCAGCGGCACGGTCGGCGGGATGCGCCCGGCGGGCGAGCTGCCGACGCAGAACTACCGCGTCACCAGCTCGGGCACCCCCACGGCGGCGCCCGCGGTGACCTGGAACGTCGTCGGCGAGGGCCGGGCGGCGGGCACCGGCACCATCGCCGCCACCGTCGAGTCGAGCCTCATCCCGGGCAGTGCCACCGTGTTCACCGACGTGACGGTCGAGGGCGAGGCCACGCCGGTGGTGACCGACGACCCCGACGACGAGACCGTCACCGCCGGCCAGCAGGCGGTGTTCAGCGCGGCGGCGACCGGCGCCGCCACGGTGCGCTGGGAGGTGTCGACCGACGACGGCGGATCGTGGGCGCCGGCGTCGGAGGGCACGGGGTCGACGACCCTGGCCTTCACCGCCGGCGGTGACGACGATGGCAACCAGTACCGGGCCGTCTTCGCCAACGGCAGCGGGGACGAGGCCACCACCGCGGCGGCCACGCTCACGGTGAACGCCATCGCCACCACCACCACGGTCGTGCCCAGCCCGGCGGCCCCCGACGTGGGCGACGTCGTCAGCTTCACGGCCACGATCACCCCGTCGGATGCGACGGGCACGGTGCAGTTCGTCCTCGACGGCATGCCGTTCGGCGGGCCGGCGGACATCGTCGGCGGCACCGCCACCAGCCCGGCGACCGCGGCGCTGGAGGCCGGCGACCACACCGTGTCGGCCACCTACTCGGGCGACACCGACCACGCCGGCTCCCTCGGCATCGGCGGCGTGTCGGTCGGAAAGATCGGGACCACCACCGGTGTCACGCCCTCGCCGGCGTCGCCGCTCGTCGGCGAGGACGTCACCTTCACGGCCACCGTCAGCCCGTCGAACGCCACCGGCACGGTGACGTTCAAGGTCGACGGCGCCACGGTGGGCAGCCCCGTCGCCCTGGCCGGGGGCACGGCCACCAGCTCCGCCGTCTCGGGCCTGGCCCGCGGCAGCCACGTGGTGGAGGCCGCCTACTCGGGCGACGCCAGCCGGGCCATCTCCACCAGCGGGCCGGTGACCTTCACGGTCGCCCGCCGCTCGACCACCACCACGGTCGACGTCACGCCCGACGACCCGGAGCGGGGCGACCTCATCTCCTTCTCGGCCACGGTCGATCCGGTGCCCGACGGTGGCACCGTGCAGTTCACCTACGACGGCTCGGCCTTCGGCTCGCCGGTCGCGGTCGGCCCCGGTGGGGTGGCCACCACCGAGGCGTCGACCGACCTCCTCGCCGGCGACCACCTGGTCGCGGCCACCTACTCGGGCGACGAGCGCTTCGCCCCCTCGTCGTCGTACCCGGAGACCTCCTTCACCGTGGCCAAGGGGGACTCGACCACGACGGTGGTCGACGTGCGGCCCGACATCGTGGCCGCCGGCGACGACGTCGAGGTCGACGTCGCCGTCAGCCCCATCCCGGTCGGCGGGTCGGTGCAGCTGGCCCTCGACGGCACCGACGTCGGCGCCCCCCTCGCGCTCGACAGCAGCGGCAAGGCCACCGGCACGCTGCCCTCCGTGGCCGCCGGCGATCGGGTCGTCATCGCCGAGTTCAGCGGCGACACCGACCTGCTCCCGTCGGAGGACACCGAGTCGCTCACCGTGTACAGCGCCGACGAGGCGTTCGTGCGCCGGGCCTTCGTGGTGGTGCTCGGCCGTCCCGGCGACTCCTCGGGCGTCGGCTACTTCGTCGGCCTGCTCGCCAACGGCGTCAGCCCCGAGGGCGTCACCTTGCGGATGGCCGCCTCCGCCGAGGGCCGCCGCCGGCTCGTCGGCCTGACCTACCAGCGAGCCCTCGGGCGTCCGGCCGACGCCGACGGCCGGGACTACTGGTCCGCCAAGCTGGCCTCGGGCCTCAGCGCCGAGGACCTCCTGGCCAGCTTCATCGCCTCGCCCGAGGGCTACCAGCACAGCGGGAGCGACCCGCAGGGCACGGCGATCACCCTGTTCCGGGTGCACCTCGACCGCTCCGCCGGCACCGGCGAGCTCTGGTACTGGACCGACCGGATCGGCCAGGCCAACACCAGGGCCGGCCGCTACCGCACCGCCCGGACCTTCGCCCGCATGCCCGAGGCCACCGACGTCGCCGTCGACGTCGCCGTCGAGGCCGCCTGCGGCGACGGGCCGCGCGCCCCCATCAGCCAGGCGTTCACCGCCAGGTGGGCCGCCACCGGGCGCAACCCGCTGCGTCTCGCCGGGAGCGCTCTCGCGCTCCTGTGTCCGCCGGAGGGGCTCGCCCCCTGACCCTCCGGACGACGTGCCGCCCGTCAGGCCCTTGGGACCGGACGGGCGGCACTGTCGCGTCAGGGACGGTGCCGTCGTGCGCTCAGCCGGCATCGGGGGGTGCCTCCTCGTCGCCCTGGTCGCGCAGACGGCGGATCTCGGCCACCAGCTCGATGGTGACCCGGTCCATGGCGGTGAGCCGCTGGCGGGCGTGGCGGTCGATGGCGGTGAGACGGTGATCGGTGAGTGCGGCCATGGGTCGAACATACGCGCGCCAACGTTAACTGGCAACACTTTCATTTGACGTCTCATGCCGGACCGATGATCTCGGGCCGGCCCGCACGTCCATACGACCATGACCACCACGAGCACGCCCCCGCCCGCCGAGGCCCAGGTCCGCATGCTGATCGAGCGCTGGGTCGTCGCCGTGCACGAGGGCGATCTCGACACGGTGCTGGCCGACCACGCCGACGACATCGTCATGTTCGACGTGCCCCCGCCCGAGGAGGGGGTGCGGGGCATCGACGCCTACCGCGCGGCCTGGCCGCCGTTCCTCGCCTGGCAGGCCCAGGGCGCCCTGTTCGAGCTGGTCGATCTCGACGTCACCGCCGGG
>DATHEV010000302.1:0-3090 GCA_035318405.1 Iamia sp. | reverse complement strand
GAGCCAGGCCCTCGACCAGGCCCGCACCGTCCTCGACTCCGCGACCGGCGACGTCCGAGAGCAGCTCGAGCAACGACTCCGCACGCTCTCCGGGCAGGCTCGGACCACGGCCGACGAGCTGCAAGCGCTCGTCGAGGGTCGACCCGAGGACGCAGGTCGCACCCGGGAGATGGCCCAGAGCGCCAGCGACCACATCGGGCGGCTGGCCGACAGGGCCGACGAGCTCGGTGTCCAGGGTGTCGTCGAGGAGGTCACCGATCTCGCCCGGCGCCGGCCCGTCCTGTTCCTCGCTGGCGCGGCGACGGCCGGCATCCTCGTCGGACGCATGGCGCGCGCGGGCAAGGAGGCGCAGGGCTCCGAGGGGTCCGACGGTCCCGCGGTCGGCGATGGCTCGGCCACGCCCGGTTGGGGCGAGACGGCGACCGGCGCGCCCGCCACGGGTTCCGCGCCGACGTTCGACCCGGCCCCGCTGCCGCCCCCGCCCGCCCCGCTGTCGCCCACCGCGGCGCCGGGTACCGATCCGGGTGGGTCGGCCTCGGGTTGGGTGGGCAGCTGATGTCCGACGAACCGCTGCGGGCCGAGCGCTCGCTGCCGGAGCTCCTCTCGGAGCTGACCGGCGACATGGCCCGGCTCTTCCGCGACGAGGTCGAGCTGGCCAAGGAGGAGCTGATGGAGGAGGGCCGGAAGGTCGGCAAGGCGGGCGCGGCGTTCGGCGGTGCTGCCGTCGTGGCGCTCCTCGCTGGGGTCGGGTTGGTGCTGACGCTGGGCTTCGGCCTCGACAGCTTCCTGCCCACCTGGCTGGCATTCCTGATCGTGACCATCGTGCTCGGCGCCATCGCCGCCGTGCTCGGCATCCAGGGCAAGAACCAGGCGCAGGCCATCGAGCCGGCGCCGGAAGAGACCATCGAGACCCTCAAGGAGGACGCACAGTGGCTGAGCGAACGACGGAGCTGAGGCAAGACATCGAGCAGACCCGTGACCGCATGACCGGCACCATGGACGCCATCGGCGACCGGGTGAGCCCCGGTCGGGTGGTGGAGCGGCGCATGAACAAGGTGCGCCAGACCGGCTCCCGGGTGCGGGAGCAGGTGATGGGCGCACCCCGCAGCGCCGCCGGCAGCGTCCGCGGCAAGGCCGGTTCGGCCGGCTCGTCCGTGGGCGACGCCGCCTCGTCCGTCGGCGACACGGCCTCCTCGGCCGTGTCGTCCGTCGGCGACCAGGTGTCCCAGGCCCCGCAGCGCATCACCGAGGGCACCCAGGGCAACCCCATCGCCGCCGGTGCCGTCGCCTTCGGGCTCGGCGTGCTGATCGGGTCGCTGGCTCCGCCGTCCCGCGAGGAGCAGCAGGTGGCCGTGAAGATCCTGCCCGCCCTCCAGGACGAGGCCAAGGCCATCGGCCAGTCCGTGGCCGACACGGCGAAGGAGGGCGCCCAGCAGGCGGCCGACGAGACCAAGGCTGTCGCCACCGATGCCATGAGCGAGGTCAAGGACCAGGCCCAGGGCGCGGCCGACGAGGTCAAGGGCCAGGCCGTCCAGGCCAAGGACGAGGTCCAGGATCAGGCGGTCGAGGCCAAGGATCAGGTCACGGCCCAGGCCACCGACGCCAAGGACCAGGTCACCGACGCCTAGAGACCTGCCCCAGGGATCGTGAGCGCCACGACCCGACCACCCGCTGACCCCCGCTCTGCCGACGGACCCGGCTGAGGGACAGACCCTCGGGACGACCTCCCCACGGGGCCGGCGCGGCTCTGGTCCTCGTCGACCGGGCGGGGGTCGCCCTCCTCGTGGGTCTCCTGGCCGTCGGCCTCGTCACGGTGGTCACGCCGCACCGGACCCTGGTTGATGGCGATGGAGCCGGGGAGGCTCGGCGACCATGACCGTCGTCCTGGTCCTGCTCGTCGTGGCCGTCACCGTCGCCGGCAGCGTCTGGCTCGCCCGCCACGTGAAGCACCCGGAGAACGCCGCGTCCCACTCCGACGAGCGTCCCGACTCCACCAGCGAGCGCTTCTACACCGACCCCGGCCGGCCCGCCGGTCCGGACGCCGAAGATCCGGTCCTCCCGCCCGACCCCTGATCAGTGAGACGACAGGGTCGCAGGACGATGGGCGGTCGCCCTCTCCGAGATCATGACCGGGCCTCCCCCTGGCCCACGGTCTGAGGCCGCCTGCCTACGAGCGCCATCCCACTGGGGGTCGCCAGGCGATCCCCATGGCGGGACACGCCGGGGCTACGCCGTTGAACCACCGGCGCGGCCCGCTGCGACCTACCCACGGGCCGCACCGTCACCGAGGGCGGCGCCCCCCGCGAGCGGCTCCCAGGGGGCCTGAGGGCGGGGCTGGCCGCCACGCGGAGACGGCCGTCGCGATAGCGCACCCCGCCCCGCAACCGGGATCCCAGGGCGAGCCACGAGGTGACGGCCCGCTCGGCCACCCAGGCCGGCGCCCACAGCGCGCTCGTGGGCGGGTACGACGCCCTCCCGTCAGCCCGCCGCCGCCCGACCTCGGCCACGACGACGGACCCGACAGCCAGAGTGGCGATGGCGCGGCGCCCGCCGATCGAGACGACGGGCAGCAGCGCCAGCTCGGCCGCCAGGTGAGCCGGGCGGGCGAGCTCGTCATACGCCTGGCGCACCCGCTGCCCGAGGAAGTGGCGCGTCGTCGGCGGCACCCGGTCGATGACGAGCCGCAGGTCGACGGCGACCGTGCCGCCGCGGGCCCGCACGGCCCGCTCGAGCTCGAGGTTCTCGAACAGGACGTCGCCGCGGTAGCCCCCGTCCAGGAGGGCGGCCCGCCGGACGACGACCGTGCCGGGCCAGTCGCCGCCCAGCGCCCGCTGGATCAGCGTGCGCCCGGTGTCCCAGCGCGCCGCCCAGGTCATCTCGCAGTAGCGGTTCTGGGGACGCAGCACGGCCAGGTCGGTGCCGGCCATGACGGCATGGGCTCGTTCGAGCTGCGGCCGTCGCCAGATCACGTCGTCGTCGATGATCACCACGATCTCGTGCCCGGCGGCCCGGGTGCCGGCCAGCACCGCTCCGACCTTGCCGTTGGGCGTCCGGTCCTCGTCGGCCAGCCGCAGGTGGCGCACCGCTCTC
>DATHEV010000301.1:0-3866 GCA_035318405.1 Iamia sp. | reverse complement strand
CCATCCGGATGGGTTCGGGGTACGGGGGCGGGGTCCGTCACCGGAGGAGCACCGTGCCCGACTGGCAACCGAACTGGAACGACGTGGAGTTCGCCCACGGCAAGGCCACCGCCGCGGCCGACGAGTGCCGGGCGAGCGCCCGGGCCATCGACACCGCCCTGAGCGGGCTCGACCGCCTGCCCGCCACCGACCACTGGGTCGGGAGGTACAAGGACGACTGGTCCGATGACCAGGCCCCGACCCGAACCGACCTGACCGGCACCCGGGACGACCTGCGGGCCCTGGCCCGGGCCATCGATCAGGCCGCCACCGACGCCCGCGCCGAGCAGACGCATCGCGACGGGGAGCGCGAGCGCTGGTTCGAAGAGGCCCACGCCGAGTTCGAGGCGTCCGAGCCCGTCCCGACCGGTCCCCGGGGGCCACGATGACCACCAGCAGCGCCGACCCCGGCAAGCTCCGCGAGTGGTCCAACGGGGCCGAAGGCGTGGTCGCCGATCTGGGCCTGCACATCGGCCCCCTGCGCCGTGACCTCGACGCCTTCCGGTCGTCGAGCGGATGGCAGGAGTGGCTCGACGCCGTGCCGCCGTACGACATCGACCTGGCCGCCGGGCGCAGCCGGGTCGAGGGGTGGGCCGAGTTCGTGGCCGGCGTGGCCACCGGCTTCGAGCAGGCCGACTCGGGGTCGTCCGAGGGCGGCGTGGTCACCGTCGACGACAGCGTGCTCGAGCCCCACGTGCCCGACCCGCCGTCGCCGGTCGACCTCGTCACCGAGGGCGACCGCTCGATCCTGGTGGGCACCGACGGCGACGACCACGTCCGGGTCACCGTCGAGGACGGGAAGCTGGTCGTCGAGGTCTTCGACGAGCACGGCGACAGCCTCGGCCGGCGGGTGCTCACCGATGCCGAGGCCGACGGGTTCGCCATCCGCACCGGTTCGGGCGACGACGTCATCGAGGTCGACCCGGCGGTGACCATCGGCATCACCGTCATGGCCGGCGACGGCAGCGACGACGTCGGGCGCCAGGACGGCGATCCCGGCGAGTACTCCACCCGGGTCGGTGGGGGCGGCGACGACGAGATCTACGGCGGCGACGGCGACGACATCCTCGCCGGAGGGGCCGGCGACGACGGCGTGTACGGCGGCGAGGGCGACGACGTCATGGACGGCCAGAGCGACGACGACCACCTCTCCGGTGGCGAGGGTGACGACCAGATCTACGGCGGCAACGGGAACGACAGGATCCTGGGCCAGGCCGGCGAGGACTACCTCGAAGGCGGCAAGGGCGAGGACACGGTGGACGGCGGGGCCGACGACGACGTCGTCTCCGGCGGCCGCGACCAGGACACCATCCGCGGTGGCGACGGGGACGACACGCTCTACGGCGGCCACGGCCGGGACACCGTCGACGGCGGTGCCGGGAGCGACAAGGCCTACACACAGGCCGAGGACACCGTCAACGAGGGCCTGCGGATCGAGGTCGAGGTCGACGGCGGCGTGGGGGGCGACGTGTGGATCGAGCCCAAGCCGGACTGGATGAGCCAGGCCGCCTACGACGAGTGGCACGAGCGCATCTACGCCGACATCGACCTGCTGGCCGCCTCCCCGGCCGGCCGCCGGGTGCTGGAGGAGATCAGCCGGGAGGCCAACGACGACTGGGCCTGGCTCAACGGCGCCGACGTCATCCGCATCCGCCCCTACTCGTTCAAGGAGTACCCCGACTCCGGGCCCCACAACTCCCGCGGGGGCGAGATCGACGGCGACCCCGGCGTCGCCTTCGATCCCAACTACCACAAGGACGGCGGCGGCCCGACCCTGCTGGTCCACGAGCTGTCGCACGCCTACGACACCCAGCGGGGCGAGTGGGCCGACGACGACAGCCTGCGCGAGATCGGCATGGAGGACCGGATCGAGCCCGACGACAGGTATCGCCAGACCGAGCCCGACGGCGACGAGCACACGGCGCCCATCCCCGAGGTCAACTCGGTCGGCATCGACCTCGACGGCGACGGCGACCGGGACATGCTCGACGGCCATCCCGACTGGTTCACCGAGAACGAGATGCGCGACGAGATGGGCATCGACAACCGCGACGTCTACTAGCCGCTCCTAGCCCCGGAGCTGGGCGACGACGTGGTCGACGGCGCGGGTGAGGGCGGCGACGTCGTCGGTCTCGATGGCCGGGAACAGGGCGAAGCGGAGCTGGTTGCGGCCCAGCTTGCGGTAGCTCTCGGTGTCGTGGACGCCGTTGGCGCGGAGGACGGCGGCGACGACGGTGGCGTCGACGTCGTCGGCCAGGTCGATGGTGGCCACCACGTTGCTGCGCAGCTCCGGATCGGTGACGTAGGGCGTGGCGTGCTCGGAGGCCTCGGCCCAGTCGTAGGCGACCTTGGCGTTGGCCTCGGTGCGCCCGGCGGCCCAGTGCAGCCCGCCGTGGCTGTTGATCCACTCGACCTGTTGGACGGCGAGGAAGATCGTGGCCAGCGCCGGCGTGTTGTAGGTCTGGTCCTTGCGGGAGTTCTCCAGGGCGATGCCGAGGTCGAGGCTGGCCGGGACCCAGCGATCGCTGGCCGAGATCCGCCCGATGCGCTCGATGGCCGCGGGGGAGCAGGCTGCCAGCCACAGCCCGCCGTCGGACGCCAGGCACTTCTGGGGGGCGAAGTAGTAGACGTCGGTGTCGGCCGGGTCGAACCGCAGCCCGCCGGCGGCCGAGGTGGCGTCGACCAGCACCAGGCTGTCGGGATCGGCGCCCTCGGGGCGGGTCGGGGTGACGGCCACGCCGGTGGAGGTCTCGTTGTGGGTCAGGGCGTAGGCGTCGGCCCCCTCGACGGCGGCGATGGTCGGCGCCGAGCCGGGATCGGCCTTGGCCGTGGAGGGCTCGCCCAGGTGGGGCGCCGCCCGGGTGACCTCGGCGAACTTGCCCGAGAACTCGCCGAAGACGGCGTGGTGGCTCTTGTCCTGGACCACGCCGAAGGAGAGGGCGTCCCAGAAGGCCGTGGTGCCGCCGTTGCCGAGGAGGACCTCGTAGCCGTCGGGCAGGGCGAACATCTCGGCCAGGCCGTTGCGGAGGCGGGCGACCATGAAGCGGACGCCGGGCTGGCGGTGCGAGGTGCCGAGGTAGTCACCGGCCTCGGCGGCCAGGGCGGCGACCGCCTCCGGTCGGACCTTGGACGGACCGCAGCAGAACCGCCCGTCGGCGGGCAGCAGGTCGGCGGGGATCTGGATGTCGGGCGGGGAGGAGGCCATCGACGTGCCACGATCGCGTACGCCCCCTCAGGGGGGAAATCGCTTCGGAAGCACCGCCCCGGCGATGCTCGGGGCCGGTCCGCCCCCGAGAGCCGTCACGAGAGAAGGTCACGATGTCCAGCTCTGCCGCCCGCCGTGTGTCCCGCCGGGTCGCCGCCATCACGCCCTCGGCCACCCTGGCCGTCGATGCGCAGGCCAAGGCGCTGAAGGCGGCGGGGGAGAACGTCATCGGCTTCGGCGCCGGCGAGCCCGACTTCCCCACGCCCGACCACATCGTCGAGGCCGCCGTGGCGGCCTGTCGCGACCCCAAGAACCACCGCTACACCCCGGCGCCGGGGCTGCCCGAGCTGCGGTCGGCCATCGCCGAGAAGACCCTGCGGGACTCCGGCTACGAGGTCGGTGCCGACCAGGTGGTCGTGACCAACGGCGGGAAGCACGCCGTCTACAACGCCTTCGCCGCCCTCCTCGACCCGGGCGACGAGGTCCTGCTCCCCGCGCCCTACTGGACCACCTACCCCGAGCCGATCCGTCTGGCCGGTGGCGTGCCGGTCGAGGTCTTCGCCCCCGAGTCGGCCGGCTTCCGGGTCACCGTCGACCAGCTCGAGGCGGCCCGCACGCCGAA
>DATHEV010000300.1:0-3563 GCA_035318405.1 Iamia sp. | reverse complement strand
GGGCGATGTCCTCGGGCTTGGCGTGCAGCGGGCCGTGGACGGCGCCGTGGGCCACGTACAGGAAGAACGGCTTGTCGGCATCGTGGGCCCGGAGCGACTTCACGTAGCCGATGGCCCGGTCGGTGATGTCGTCGGTGAAGTAGTAGCCCTCGGGGTACTGGTCGACCTCGACGGTGTGGTTGTCCTCGACCAGGCGGTGCGGGTGGTGCAGGTCGGTGAAGCCGTCGAGGAAGCCGTAGTAGCGGTCGAAGCCCCGCTGGCACGGCCATGAGTGCCGGGACCCGCCCTCGTGCTGGTCCGAGTCCTTGGTGAGGTGCCACTTGCCGACCATGGCGGTGAAGTAGCCGGCGTCGCGGTAGATCTCGGCCGCGGTGGCCACGTCGGCGGCGATCTCCATGGCGTAGCCCGGGAAGCCCGGGTCGCTGTGGGCGACGGTTCCCACCCCGGCGCTGTGGGGGTTGAGCCCCGTCAGCAGAGACGCACGCGTCGGCGAGCACATCGGCGTCGAGTGGTAGTCGGTGAACCGGAGACCGGCCGCCGCCAGCCGATCGATGTGGGGCGTGGCGATCTCGGAGCCGTAGCAACCCAGATCGGAGTAGCCCAGGTCGTCCACCAGGACGACGATGACGTTGGGCTTGCCGGAGGCATCGGGTCGCGGCGGCCACCACGACTCCGACCCGGCGAAGGTGCGCCCGACCTTCCCCTCGAAGCCGGGGTAGGTGCCACGGGCCTCTGGACCAGACGAGTCGCTCACGAGCGGTGATCGTGCCAGAGATCTGACGACCCGTCAGGTAGGCGGGCCGCCGGTCACGTGCCACGGCCGGTCTGCTGTTGCAGCTCGTCGATGCGCTCGGACGCCTGGGCCTTGGTCAGCGATGGGTCCAGCTCGGTGTCCGCCTGGTCGGACAGGGTCTTGAGATAGCTCTCCTGGGCGCCGGTCATGGGCTCGTCCCCGGTGACCCACTCCTCCGGGTCCTTCTCCAGGTTCGACCCCGTGAGGGAGTCATCGATGGTCGGAAGCTGCTGCTGGTGGTCGGTCATGGTCCCGGTATTTCCCGAACACCTGTTCGCCAAACCGCCAGCGACATGGACCGTCGGCGCGACGTGACCGCGCGGGAAGGTCGACCTGCGGGTGCTGCGTTCCGGCGCGGTGGTGGGTCACCGGCGGTTCACCACCGCGCCGGAACGGCGCCGCACCGGTTCATGCGCGGCAGCGGGTCACGGGTGGCGCGCCATCGCGCATGAAGGTCGACCTGCATGGTCGCCGGTCCTCGCGCCGGCGACCGGAGGCGAGAGTCGGAGCCGGCCCGAGCGAGGCCTACATCGGGCCCCACTGGGGTGGGCGCTTCTCGGCGAACGCCGCCATCGCCTCGGCCAGGTTGCCGCTGAAGCTGCCCAGCGCCTGCGTGCGGTTCTCCATCTCCACCGCATGACGCAGCGACGGCGCGTCGAGCGCGGCGTGGAGGCCGGACTTGGTCAGCTCGAGGCCGAACTCGTGCTGGGCCGCGACCTGGCGGGCGAGGTCGAGGGCGACCTCGAGGTGCGAACCCTCGGGCGCCAGGGCGTTGAGCATGCCGAAGGCGTCGGCCTCCTCGCCCGAGAAGTGGCGGCCGGTCAGCATCAGCTCCGAGGCCCGGGTGACGCCCACGATCCGCGGTAGCAGGTAGCTGGTGCCCACGTCGCAGGACGAGAGGCCGATGTTGATGAACACGGCCCCGAACCGGGCCGACGGCGTTGCCACCCGCAGGTCCGCCGCCAGCGCGATGGCCAGCCCACCGCCGACCGCCGGGCCGTGGACGGCGGCGACGATCGGCTTGGGGTGCTCGTGGATGGCGACGATCAGCCCGGCCACGTGCTGCTGGGTCCGCCACACCTGGCCCACCGGACCCCGACCCTCGGCGTCGGGCGCCGGGTCCCGCTCGCCCGACAGGTCGGTGCCGGCGCAGAAGCCCCGCCCCTCCCCCGCCAGGACGATCGCCCGAACCGACCGGTCGTGGCGCAGCTCGTCGAGCGCTGCCGACAGGTCGGAGATCAGCGTCGCCGACAGGGCGTTGATCCGGTCCGGGCGGTCGAGGGTGACGACGGCGACCCCGTCGTCCTGCCGATCCGTGTGCACGAAGGCCATCGGTCGATCCTGCCAGGCCCGCGCCGCCCCACCACGGAACGCGGCCCCGTCCCCCAGCACTCGACACCTACGGTGGCCGCCCACGGCGACGGCGGTGGCTCCCCTCCCGGCGATCCGCACCCCGACCTGGGGCGGACCGCACGACCGCGCCGATGCCGTGCGCGCCCTCGTCGGGCCGGCTGGCCCCGAGGTCGCCGGGACGCCCGGAGACCGGGTCGCCCAGCCGTCGCCGCCGTCACCGACCTGGTCGCCGCCACCCCGCCGCCCAGCCCGACCAGCCGACGAGCCGGGCGGGGACGGCACAGGTCGCCGGGCGCCGCACCAGCACCGGGTGATCGAGGTCGCGGTTGTCGACGACGAGGTCGGCCCGGCCGATCGGATCGACCTCGTCGAGGTACAGCAGCTCGCCGACGAGGTAGCGCTGCCGGTGCAGCACCTCGGCCGCGTCGGCGCCCCCTCGCGGTCGGCGTCGCGCACGGCGCCCCCCTCGCGGTCGGCGTCGCGCACGCCGCACCGCCACACCGACAGCTCGGGATCGACGTCGACCCAGATCCGGAGGTCCCACGCGTCGTCCAGCTCCGGCCGGAGGGCGAACACGCTGTCGACCACCAGCACACCGTCGTCGGGCACGACCACCGTGGTGGCCGAGTGGTCGATCTGCGTCAGCGGGTCGCGGGAGCACAGCGCCACCACACCGGAGCCGCTCGGCGCGGCCGGTCCGAGGAGCAGTCGCCAGGTCGACTCGTGATCACCCGCGTTGCGGTAGTAGCCCTCCCCCGACTCGCGGTCGTCGAGGTGACGATCCGCCCAGGGCCGCTTGAAGTCGTCGAGGGAGGCCCGGAACACGGGCCGTCCGCGTCCGGCGATCGCGACGCCGACCTCGTGGGCCAGGCTCGTCTTGCCGGCGGCGGTGAAGCCGTCGAAGACGACGCGCCGCCGCCCGACCCCCTGGGCCAGCACGAACTCCGCCACGTCGGCGACCAGCGCCGATCGCACCGTGCTGCGGGCCGCGGGGACCGGCTGGCGCCAGGTCGAGACCGACCAGGTGACCTCGGCGGCGGCCACCCGCGGACGTCCTCAGCCCTCGGGGGTGACGGTGTCCTGGGTGTCGGCCTTGACCTCGGGGCCGGCGGCGCCGGTCTCGGCGTCGTGGTCGTGGCGGGCCCGGATGGCGGCGAGGAAGCGGTGGGCGGCGCCGACGGTGGCGAGGGTGCGGCGGGAGTCGAAGACCTCGAAGGCGTGCTGGGCACCCTGGAGCTCGGCGTAGACGACCGGCTGCTTCGACTCGGAGCGGAGCATGGCCACGAACGAGCGGGCCTGCTCGACCGGCACGAGGGTGTCGTTGCTGCCGTGGACGACCATGAACGGTGGGGCGTCGGGCCCGACCCAGCTCATGGTCGACGCCTTGTCCCAGGTCGCCCGGTCGTCGTCGATCCGG
>DATHEV010000299.1:0-2994 GCA_035318405.1 Iamia sp. | reverse complement strand
GTCGGTGGGCGGCCAGACCAACCCCGACTCGCCCCTGAGCGACGTCGACGTCCGCCGGGCGCTGGCCATGGCGATCGACCGGCAGGGCATCGTCGACTCGCTGCTGGGCGGCGAGGGCGAGCCCGCCTACCTGTTCAGCTTCCCGGCCTCGGTCGGGTTCCCCGAGGACGCCGACGACCTGGTGTGGGAGTACGACCTCGACGCCGCCGCCGAGCTTCTCGGTGGCGCCGGCTACGGCGACGGCTTCCCGCTCGAGCTGGTCGTGCCGACGGTGGGTCGCGAGCTGGCCGGGGCCGTGGCCCAGGGCTGGCGCGAGCTCGGGGTCGACGTGACCGTGAGCGTGGTCGAGCAGGCCGAGGCCCTCTCCGACATGCAGAGCGACGCGCGCAAGCAGGAGACCCGGATCATCATGGTCTGGGGCCCCAACGGCATCCCCTTCCGGTCGGAGATCTCGGGCTCGATGGCGACCCACCTCAACGGCGGCGAGACCCACTCGCAGCCGCTGGCGTCGTCGACGGTGCCCGACCTCGTCGCCGCCCAGGCCGCCGAGGTCGACCCCGAGGCCCGCCGCGAGATCCTGGCCGAGCTGCTGACCACCGCCTTCGAGGAGGTCGACGTCATCCCGACCTGGTACGTGAACTCGCTCTACGGCGTCGGCCCCCGGGTCGGGACCTGGGAGGTGCCGTCGGGCGCCACCTACCTGACCGGCATGGACACCCTCGAGCTGGCCGAGTAGCGGAGGAGGTCCTCGGTGGTCCGGTTCATCGCCCGTCGGCTGGTGCAGGCGTTCGTCAGCCTGCTCGGCGTCACCCTCGTGGTGTTCCTGCTGAGCCGGGCCACCGGCGACCCCGCGTCGCTGCTCATCCCCATCGACGCCACCGACGCCGAGCGGGCAGCGTTCCGCACCGAGCTCGGCCTCGACGACCCGCTGCCCGTCCAGTACGCGCACTTCCTGGGCGACCTGGCCCACGGCGACCTGGGTGACTCGATCAAGCTCGGCGCCCCCACCTCGGAGCTCATCGCCAACCGGCTGCCCAACAGCTTCGTCCTGGCCGCCTGCGCCATGGGGTTCTCCATGGTCGTCGGCGTCTCCATCGGGGTGCTCGCCGCCCGCCGACCCGGGGGGTGGGCCGATCGGGTCTCGAGTCTCATCGCCCTCTTCGGACAGAGCATCCCGACGTTCTGGGTGGGGCTGATGGCGGTGCTGCTCTTCGCCGTGACCTGGCGGATCTTCCCGCCGTCGGACTTCGACGAACCCCTGTCGCTGGTGCTCCCAGCGCTGACGCTGGGGTGGTTCACGACCGCCACCATGGCCCGCATCGCCCAGTCGAGCATGAGGGAGGCGCTCGACAGCCAGTACGTCGTCGTGGCCCGGAGCAAGGGCCTCTCGGAGCGGGTGGTGGTGGTCCGCCACGCCCTGCGCAACAGCATCGTCTCGATCCTCACGATGGGAGCCGTGCAGTTCGTGCTGCTGCTCAACGGCGCCGTCGTCACCGAGAAGATCTTCAACTGGCCCGGCGTCGGGTCCCTGATGGTCGACGCCGCCTTCGCCCGGGACTTCCCCCTCGTCCAGGCCCTCGTCCTGGTGGCCGCCGCCCTGGTGATCGGAGTCAACTTCCTGATGGACGTCGCCTACGCCTACCTCGACCCCCGGATCCGGGTCCAGTGATGGCCGCCATCGCCGCCCCCGCCGGCCGGCGTCTCGGCCTCCCGTTCCGCCGCCGCCGCCGCAGCCGACGGCTCCCCGTGGTGTCGATGGTGGTGCTCGGCCTCATCGTCCTCCTGGCCCTCTTCGGTGGGCTCATCACCGGGGGAGGGGCGTCGAAGGGCGACCTGAGCGCCAGCCTGGCCCCGCCCGTCTGGGCCTCGGACGGGAGCTGGGACCACCCTCTGGGCACCGACTCGCTCGGGCGCGACGTCCTGGCCCGCCTGATCGCCGGGGCCCGCACCACCCTGCTGGTCGGCGGCGCCGGCGTGGCCCTGGCCGGGTTCATCGGCAGCCTCGTGGGGCTGCTCTCCGGGTACTTCGGGGGGCTGGTCGACACCGTCCTGATGCGGATCACCGACATCGTCCTGGCCATCCCGCTGCTGGTGCTGGGCCTGGCCGTGGCGACCGTCCTGGGTCGGGGCACCGGCAACGTGATCGTGGTCCTCACCGTCATCACCTGGACCTTCTACGCCCGCCTGATACGCAGCGAGGTCCTGCGTCTGCGCGAGACCGAGTACGTGGCCTCGGCCCGCCTGTCCGGGGTGACGCACCGCCGGATCATGCGCCGTCACATCCTGCCCAACATCCTCCCCACGATCGTCGTGGTGGCCACGTTGCAGGTCGGCTACACGATCGTCGTCGCCGCCTCGCTCAGCTTCCTCGGGCTCGGCGTCCCCGACAACGTGCCCGAGTGGGGGCTGATGCTCGCCGAGGGCCAGTCCTACGTGAGCTCGGCGTGGTGGCTGTCGGTCCTGCCCGGCGTGGCCCTGGCTGCCACCGTGCTCTCGGCCAACCTCTTCGGCGATTGGCTGCGGGACCGCCTCGATCCCAACGTGACCCTCGACCGGGGAGGTCCGGCGTGAACGCCCCCGTCGCCCTGGCCAAGACCGACGTCGACCGGGTCGTGCGGCCACCCGTCCTCTCCGTCCGCGGCCTGCGCACCGAGTTCGTGGGTCGCGGGGGGACGACCACCGCGGTCGACGGCCTGTCCTACGACGTCCGCCCGGGCGAGATCGTCGCCCTCGTGGGCGAGAGCGGCTCGGGCAAGTCGGCCCACGCCCGCTCGGTGATGCGCCTGCTCCCGCCCTCCGGCCGGGTGGTCGGGGGCGAGGTCCTCTACGGGGACGTCGACCTGCTCACGCTGTCCGAGCGCCGGATGCGCAAGATCCGCGGGGCCGAGGTCGGGATGGTCTTCCAGGACCCGATGACGTCCCTCAACCCGGTCCTCACCATCGGCCGGCAGGTCACCGAGACCTTCCACGCCCACGAGGACATCGGCCGGCAGG
>DATHEV010000298.1:0-3571 GCA_035318405.1 Iamia sp. | reverse complement strand
GGCGGCGGCACGGGGTGGGCGGACGCCGGTGCGGTCCCACACCAGCTCGTACCACTCGCGGACGTCCTCGCCGAGACGGCGCTCGTCGGGCGTCCGGCGGGAGTCGTTGCTGTAGCGGGCCCAGGCGGCCACGGCCCGGGAGGCGGCCGCCGCCATCTCGCCCGGGTCGGCGCTCTCGTCGAGACCCAGCTGGCGCGCCGGGGTCTCCTCCAGGGCCAGCATCTTGAGCGACTCGCGCAGCTCGTCGGGCACCCGGGCGGCCCCCTCCTCCACGGAGCGCAGGGCGTCGAGGATGCGGAGGTCGTGGAGCTCGGGATCGAGCTCGACCCGCTCCAGCGGCCCGGCCATGGCCACGGCGACGGCGGCCTCCTCGCCCTGGGCCTGGGCCAGGATGCGGCGGAGGTCGGCCAGCCCGCCGCGAGCCTTGAGGGCGCTGGCCCGGCGGGCGAAGTCGTGCTCGACCACGTCGGCCAGCGGCTCGACCCCGCTGCGCTGGCGGAAGCCCCGGAGCAGCTCGCCCGCGCCCCGGGCCCCGCCCTGCACCAGCTCGACGCCGACGGCGATGCCGTGGAGGTCGAGCATCGACAGCAGCCGCCGGAGCTGGTCGCGCGACACGTCCGGGACCTCGGCGTCGAGGAGGTCCTGGGGGCTGATGAGGGCGTCCTCGAGATCGATCTCGTCCAGCTTCGCCAGCGCCGCGAGGGCGTAGGCGTCCGACTCGGTGAAGGCATCGGTCGAGGCCGTCTCGGCCATCAGGCCCATGACCGGCACCACGTCGGACACCACGTTGGCCAGCCGGTCCTTGGCCGCCTCGGCCAGACGCCGGGCGACAGGCCACGGGTCGCCGTCGGGCGCCAGCCGGTCGACCTTGCTCAAGATGCCGACGGCGTTGGCGGCGGTGAGGCCGGAGGCGGCGAAGAGGGCCCGGAACTGCTCGAGCACCTCGACGTCGCTCTCGCGCACGTGCGGGGTGAGGAACAGCAGGGCGTCGGCGTCGCTCATGGCCACGCGCGAGTCGCCCGCCTCGCGGGTGGCGTCACCCAGGCCGAGAGCGTCGGCCGTGGCCCGCTGGTTCTCGTCGGTGACCGTGTTGAGGCCGGGCGTGTCGATGATGGTGAGGTCGCGCAGCCGCTCGTTGGAGAGGTGGACGATGAGGCGGGCCACGTCGTCGACGGGAACGCCCAGGTCGTCGGGGATCCGGGTGCCGGCGGCGAAGGGCACGGTGGTGACCCCGCCGTCGCGGCGCTGGACCTCGATGCGCTGGTGGTGGTCGTACCGGAACCAGGTGACGAGTCGCGTGCACTCGCCGGCGTCGACCGGGGCGATGCGCTGGCCCAGCAGGGCGTTGACCAGGGTCGACTTGCCCGAGCTGACGCTTCCGGCCACCGCCACCCGCAGGGGCGACAGCAGCCGGGCGCGCACCTCGAGGACCGCCTCGCGCGTCGGGCTGACGGGCAGACGGCTCAGCGCCTCGTCGATGACGGCGACGAGGGCGCGAGTCGCATCGCCGCTCAGAGGAGGTCCTCGAAGTCGTGCGAGATGTCGGCGGGGCCGTCATCGAGGACCTCGGGCGTGTAGACGTCGTCGATCGTGTCGTCGGGGGCCAGGTCGAGATCGAGGTCGGGAGCGAGGTCGACGTCGAGCTCGTCGGGGGTCACGCCGTCGAGGTCGAGATCGTCGGGATCGTTGGCGAGGGCGACGTCGCCGTCCTCGCCGGCATCGGTGGCGTCGACGCCGTCGCCGCCATCGACCCCGTCGCCGTCGTCCACCGCGAACGGGTCGTCGGCGGAGACGGACTCGGCCTCGGGCACCAGGCCGTCGACGTCGTCGAGGGCGAAGGGGCCGGCGTCCTCGACGGCGACCACGTCGTCGAACATGGCGTCCCACTGCTCGGCCGTGGGCTCCTCGACCGGGTCGGAGTGGAGCACCTCGCGCAGCTCGGCCAGATCGGCGCCGGCGATGTCGGTGCCGTCGTCGGGGAACTGATCCATGTCCAGGTAGCCGTCACCGTCGAGCTGGAGACCGTCGAGGCCGCTCATCGGAATGTGCCTTTCGTGCGGGCGGCCGGGGAGGTCTGCCCGTCGGGGCAGACAGCGGCCACGGAGAGAGGTATCGTGCGCCCCGGTGCGCCAGGGGGATACGGCAGGCGCCGGTGTGGGGAACCAAGAGGTGTGTCGTCATGACGAGAACCCAGACCCGCAACCACCGGACCGCGCCTGACACCGAGCTGGTGGCGTGGGCGCAGGCCGGCGACGAGCGGGCGTTCGCCGAGCTGGTCGAGCGCAGCCGCCGACGGCTCTTCTCGGTGTGCGTCCGCATCACCGGCGACGAGCACTCCGCCCACGATGCGGCCCAGAACGCCCTGCTCGACGCCTGGCGGGCGCTGCCCCGCTTCGAGGGCCGGGCCAGCTTCTCCACGTGGCTGTGCCAGATCGGGTCCCGGGCGGCCCTGGCCGTGGTGGCCAAGCGCCGGGCCGACCCCGTGGCCGACGTGCCCGAGCCCGACGGCCCCTTCCGGGCCGACCTGGAGGACTCGGTGACCGCCGTGAGCGCGGTGCGCTGGGCCCTGGCCAAGCTGCCGCCGGACTTCCGCCAGGCGCTGGTCCTGCGGGAGTACGCCGACCTCAGCTACCAGGAGATCGCCGAGGCCCAGGGCATCCGGGTCGAGACGGTCAAGACCCGCATCGCCCGGGCCCGTCGGGCCGTGGCCGAGCTGCTCGAGTCGGCCGAGGCCGCCGCTCTCTGAGAGCCCGAGCGGGAGCACCCGGCCCGGGTGACCGTCACGACGACGATCCCGAGGGCTCTCAGGATGTGACGGGCGGTCAGAGCCCACGCCGAGCCGCGACGAGGCCGAACGGCCGCGACGATCGATGGAGGACGGCTCTGAGACCCGGGAGCTCATGACGGGCTCCCGTGGACGGCCACGACGACCTCGGGCTGGCGGATGGTGCTGGTGCCGTCGCTGTAGCCGGGCCGCTCGACCGCGGCCACCGTGTTGTGGCGAGCGGGGTCGTCGGTGGCGACCTGGTGGACGGCGCGGTGGTGCGTGGGGTCGAACGGCATGCCCTCGGGTCGGACCTCGACGATGCCGGCGGCGGCCAGGGCCTGCGCCGCCTCGTCGCCCAGGGCGGCGCTGGGCAGCTTGTCGCGGAGGGCGATGAGCGCCTCGACCAGGACGACCCGCTGGTGGCGGATCTGGTCGGCGTCGCGGGACGGGGCCGGGCCGATGGCGGGGCTGCCGGCGGCCGGGGTCGGGAGCGGCGGCGGGGGGGCGTGACCCGGAGCCGGCGGGGCGAGCGGGGCGACGGGAACGGACCTCCGGCGGGACAGGGCGGCCCCGAGGGGGATGGCGGCCACGATCAGCCCGAGGATGAAGGCGACCACGCCGACCGCACCCAGGGCGGCGATCGAGGTGCCGTCGTCGTCGCTCTCGTCCACGGTGGCGTCGTCGACCTCCTCGGTGCCGTCGCGCTCGACGGTGGTGGTGGTGGTGGTGGTGGGGCCGTCGGCGGCGGTGGTGGTCGAGCGGGCGGGCTGGGTGGTCGAGCGATCGACGGCGGTCGTCGTCGTG
>DATHEV010000297.1:0-5287 GCA_035318405.1 Iamia sp. | reverse complement strand
TCGTCGGCGGCGTCGTCGTCGTCGGCCGTCTCGGGGCGATCGACGTTGGCGGGATCGCCGACGTCGGTGCTGTCATCGGCTCCGCCGACGCCGTCCGACCCGGACACGGGGTCATCCCCCGCGCTCCCCCCGTCGTCAGCGGCGTCGGCGGGTGCCGTGCCCTCGTTCCCCCCACTCCCGGTCCCCCGACCGGTCTGGACCACGTCGTCCGCTCCCGCTCCCGGCGGGTAGGCCGGGCCCGGTGCAGCCGCCCCTGCCGGCCCGGCGAGCACGAGGCCCACGATCAGGCCGGCCAGGACGAGAAGTGGGCCGGTGGCCCAGGTGCGGCGGGTGGTCACGGCGGTGACCGTACATCACCGAGAGTGACCGTGTCTAGGGTCTCACCACGGAGAGTGCCTGTCCTCGGGTGAGGCTCAGGCCGGGGCGGGCGTCGAGACACCGACCCCGCCGAGGGTCTCGGCCCCGAAGCGGGCCTTCTCCTTGGCCAGGTCGAGGGGCTGGGGCCGGATGTCGACCTCGCCCACCTCGGCCAGCCGATCGGCGGGCACCAGCCACGACACCTCGAACTCGATGCCGTCGGGGTCCTGGGCGTAGAGGGCCTTGGTGGTCCCGTGGTCGGAGGCGCCGACGAGGGCGCCCTCGTCCCGCAGGAGCCCCTCGATCCGCTCCAGCTCGGCCAGGGTGTCGACCTCCCAGGCCAGGTGGTAGAGGCCGACGGTCGAGCGGCCGGCCCCCGAGGGCCCGGCATCGGCGCCGACCTGGAACAGGCCCAGGTCGTGGTCGTTGGTCGACCCGGGGGCCTGGAGGAACAGGGCGCGGCCGGGGATCTCGACCACCGTGCGGAACCCCAGCACCTCGCGGTAGAGGTGGGCCGTGCGCTCCACATCCCGGACGTAGAGGACGGCGTGGTTCAGACGCTGGATGGGCATGGTCGCTCCCTTCGAGTCGGCGGCTCGCCGGCTGCGCCCCATACTACTTGTCCGCGCAACCATCTGCTCGGGAAGGCCGCCGCCGGCTCGACCCCGGCCCGACGGGAGCAGCGTCGGACCGGGGTCGAGGGGGGATCACCGGGCGGAGCCGGTGCGCCGCAGGGCCAGACCGGCCACCAGCAGCAGGAGGCCGGCGGCCAGCAGCGAGGCCAGGCCCTGGCCGGTGCGGGCCAGCTCGGCCAGCTCCGTGCGGCCGGCTCGGGCCCGCTCGGCCGTCCCCGGCGAGCCCCCGCCGTGGGTGAGGTCGAACCCCTCGACCACCGGGTCGATCTCGCCGCCACCGAGCTCGTCACCGGGGATCGGATCCGTCGGACCGATGGGGTCCGTCGGGTCCGTGGGATCCGTCGGATCCGTCGGATCCGTGGGATCCGTGGGATCCGTCGGATCCGTGGGATCCGTGGGATCCGTGGGGTCCGTCGCCCGGGGCGTGCAGGTGGTGCTCACGTCACCGAGGACGCCGACCCCGACGCCACACACGTCGACGGGGGTCTCGGCGTCGACGGTGGGGTCGCCGCCCTCGGTCCCACCGGTCTCGGTCGTGGTCCCGCAGTCCGTCGAGGCGCCGGAGAACACGGCGACGCCGACGCCGCACACGCCGATGGGCGCATCCACGTCGGCCCCGCCGACCTGGTCGGTCGGTCCCCCGGCGGGGCTGTCGCCGGTCTCGGTCGTCGTCCCGCAGTCGCTCGCCGCCCCGGCGAACACCGTGATCGCCACGCCGCACACGCCGATCGGCGCATCGACGTCGGCGCCACCGAGGGTGCCACCGGCGGCCGGGCCCGACGCGCCGCCGCCGGTCTCGGTCGTGGTGCCGCAATCGGTGTCGGTGCTGCCATCGACGGCGACGGTCACGCCGCACACGTCGATGGGCGCATCGGCATCGGCGCCGCCCAGGATCCCGTCGGGCGCCGAACCCGAGCCGGTCGTGGTCGAGCCGCCGCAGTCGGTCTCGCCCATGGCGTCGACGGCGACGGTGACGCCGCACACCGAGACGGGGGCGTCGACGTCAGCACCACCGAGGCCGTCACCGGCCGCCGGCCCCGAGGGACCGGTCTCGGTGGTCGCGCCACAGCTCGTGCTGCCGTCGGCGGTGACGGCCACGGTCACGCCACAGACGCCCACCGGGGCGTCGGCGTCGACGGTCCCAAGACCGTCGGCGCTCGACGGGGTGGCACCGGTCGTGGTGGACCCACCGCAGTCGGTCGAGCCCGAGGCCTGGACGGCCACGGTCACGCCACAGACCTGGACGGGGGCATCGGCGTCGGCGGCGAGGGGCGCGGTGCCCTCCGACCCGGCGGTGTCGATGTCGCTGGTGCCGGTGCGGGTGTCGGCGGTGCAGTCACCGCCGCCCTCGGCGGCCACGGCGACCTCGACGCCACAGACCGACACCGGTGCGTCGACCTCGGCGGTCGCGACGTCGACGGGGTCGTCGGCGGCGACCGCGGCATCGCCATCGCCACAGGCGTCGCCGCCCTCGGCCCCCACGGACACGGTCACGCCACACACGTCGACGGGGACATCGACGGTGGCGTCGTCGGCGGCTCCTGCCGCCTGGGTGCTCAGGAACCACAGTCCCAGAGCGAGGAGTGCGACGCGCAGGGCGACGCGGATCACGGACTTCATCGGGCTTCTCCAGAGTGTCGGGGCGCCGGGTGGCGCCAGGGCGTGGACAGATGCACCCCGTGGTGGGGTGCCGGTGCACGCCGTGGTCAGTCCGGAGAGACCGAGGGCTCGTCGAGGGTGGTGGAGGCGACAGTCGTCGAGCGGATGACGACCACGCGGCCGGCGGCCACGGCGGGCCGCTCGGACGAGGGGTGGAGGATGCCCACGGGGCCGGACCCGGCGCCCGACGTCTGCGCCGGCGCCGGCGCGCCGGTCGGGAGGAGCGGGGTGGGGACGGGGGTCGAGCCCGGACCCGACGACGGACGCGCCGCCTCGGTCTGGCGCCCGATCGTCGCCGCGGTGGCAGCGAGGGCCCGATCGACGGCGACCGGCTCGTCGACCGACGCGGGTGGCTCCACCCCGGCCCGGCCGTCGATGGCTCGAGCGATGGCCCGCGGTTCGACCGCCGGGGCGAGAGCGGCACCGACCACCGGCTCGACGACAGCCGCCCGCGCCACGTCGACCGATCCGGCCACCGGAGCTGTCACGACATCGACGGCCTCGACCACCGGGACCGCGGCCTCGGCGGCGGGGACGACCAGGAGGTCGACCACCGGCCCGGCGACCGGAACCGCCCGCGCGACCCCCTCGCCGACCATCGGGGCCAGGGCGACGACGACGGCCTCGACCGTCGGGGCCGGGACGGCGTCGGTGACCCCGCGCGCGGGGGCGGCGGCCTCAGCCGCGGGGGCGAGGGCAACGGGGGCGGTCGCCGAGGCCACGCCGCCGGGCTCGGCGGCACGGGTGGCCGCCTCGACGGTGGCGGGGGCGCGCGTGAGGGCGACGGGGACGGCGGGCTCGGACGCGGGAACGACGGGGCGGGCGACGGTCGCAGCGACGGCCTCGACCGTCGGGGCCGGGACGGCGTCGGTGACCCTGCCCGCGGGGCCGGCGGCCTCAGCCGCGGGGGCGACACCGACGTCGTTCGTTGCGCCGGCGACGGGGGCCCTCGCCGGGGGCGAGGTCACGCCGCCCGGCTCGACGGTGGGGTCCGGTTCGGTGGCGCTGGCGGCGACCGCCTGGGCGAGGGCCAGGGCGAGCCCGAGGCCCAGGGCGACGATCACGGCCCGCACGACGCGCCGGAGGGGCCCGGTCCCGTCGTCGCGGCTCGTGTCGCCTGGTCCCATGTCTCTCCCGGTCACACGGACGGCGGGTGCCGTACGCGACTGTCGTGCCGGACAACGATGCCCCTCTCAGTGGTCGAACAACCACATTCCGTGGGATATCACCCGTTTGCAGACCCCCGGCGGCGGATCGGCGGTCGACCGCCTCCCACAGCAGCGCGAGCAGCTCGGCGAGCGCCTCGACGTCGATATCGGACCGCACGGACCCGGCGGCGGCGGCCGCCCACATGACCTCGTCGAGGGCGTCTCGACCACCCGTTCGACGCCGGCCTCGGCGTCGGCCCTCACGCCGGGTGGCACCCCCAGCGGCGGGGCGCAGGCCAGCGCCGGATCGCCCACGTCAGGGGATCCGCGCCGGACGGGGCCCGGGCGGCGATGGCGGCGATCCCGGCCACCAGGCGCTGCTCGGCCAGGCCTCCGACCAGGGCCTCGGGACGGGGGAAGTGGTGGTAGAGGGCACCGGCGAGATCCCGGCCTCGGCCACCACCGCCCGGGTGGCCAGCCCGGCGGGCCCGTCGCGCCGGAGGCAGGCCTCGGCGGCGCCGACGATGCGCTGGCGCCGCGCCGCGAGCTCGGCGTCGCTGATCCTGGGCACGGCGATTCGGTCCCCGTCACCAGGGACGATGCGAACCGATCAACCCTCGGTTCACGCCCCCGACCACGAGCCCGAGCGGGCCGCGGCCCGGCGCGGTAGAACCTGTTCTCGTTCCGGTCCGTGCCCAGGAGGCCCCCGTGAGACATGACCCCGCCGAGGTCCAGGCCGCCGTGGACGCCTACGTGGCCACCCGCGAGCGCATCGAGGCGGGCCGCGGCACCTGGTCCGACCTGGCCGCCCACTTCACCGACGACGCCGTGTTCATCGACCCGGCCTGGGGCCGCGTCGAGGGCCTCGAGGAGATGCGCCGCACCGTCTTCGGCGATGCCATGGCCGGCTTGGAGGACTGGCGGTTCCCCATCGACATCGTCCTCGTCCACGGCGACACGGTGGTGGTGAAGTGGCGCCAGATCATCCCCGGGCCCGACGGGAGCGAGCACGTGCAGTCGGGCGTCTCGACGCTCGTCTACGGCCGCAACGGCAAGTTCCGCTACGAGGAGGACCTCCTCAACATGGCCCACGTCATGGAGGGCATCAAGGCCAGCGGCTGGCGCCCCCCGGCCGGGGCCACCGCCCACATCCCGCCGAAGCAGCCGAACCGGGACTTCTCGATCCCCACGGTCTGACCGCCACCAGCCGCCGACGACGGCGCCCGACGGCGGTCAGGCCACCGACTCCTCGGGCTCGTCGAGCTGGGTCCGGTAGAGCTCGGCGTAGCGCCCACCGTGGGCCAGCAGCTGCAAGTGCGTGCCCTGCTCGACGATGCGCCCGTCCTCGACCACGGCGATGACGTCGGCCTCGCGGATCGTCGACAGGCGGTGGGCCACCACGATGGCGGTCCGTCCCTCGAGGGCGTGGGCCAGAGCATCCTGGACGGCCACCTCGGAGGTGGAGTCGAGGCTGGCGGTGGCCTCGTC
>DATHEV010000296.1:0-6092 GCA_035318405.1 Iamia sp. | reverse complement strand
CCTTCAAGCTCGACCTGTCCATGCGGCCCAGCGACTACGTGAACCGCAACTGCTTCTTCGCGGCGTCCACCCCGGGCATCGACGAGATCGAGCGGCGCCACGCCATCGGCGTGGACAACCTGCTGTGGGGCAACGACCTGCCGCACCCCGAGGGCACCTACCCGCACACCCGCAAGTGGATCGCCGACCGCTTCCGCGCCGTGCCCGAGGACGAGTGCCGCCAGATCCTGGGCACCAACGCCGCCGCGCTCTACCGGGTCGACGTCGGTGCGCTGTCGGGCCTGGTCGATCGGATCGGCCCGACGACCGCCGACGTCCACGGCTAGACCGTCACCGGTGATCCTCGAGCCGTACTGGGACCCGTTCGACGTCGAGATCGACGCCGCCCCCTACGACGTCTGGCGCGCCCTGCGCGACGACGCGCCCGTCTACTACAACGAACGCTTCGACTTCTGGGCGCTGAGCCGCTACGAGGACGTCGAGGGCGCCCACCGCGACCCGGCCACGTTCTCGTCGGCCCACGGCACGGTCCTGGAGATCATGTCGAGCAACCGCTACGGCGGCGGGATGATGATCTTCATGGACCCGCCGGAGCACACCCAGCACCGGACGCTGGTCTCGCGGGCGTTCACGCCCCGCCGCATGAGCGCCCTCGAGCCGCACATCCGGACGCTCAGCAACGAGCTCCTCGACCAGTGGGAGGACGGCGAGCCCTTCGACCTGGTGCAGTCGTTCGGGGCCCAGCTGCCGTCGCTGGTGATCACCGAGCTGCTCGGCGTCGACGCCGCCGACCGGGAGGTGGTGAAGGGCTGGATCGACGAGGTCTTCCACATCGAGCCCGGCATCGGGATGATCAACGACGTCTCGTTCACCGCCGGGATCAAGATCCACGAGTACCTCGCCGCCCGTCTCGACGAGCGGCGCGCCGATCCGCAGGACGATCTGCTCACCGCGCTGGTCCAGGCCGAGGTCAAGGACGAGGACGGGACGACGCACCGTCTGACCACGAGGGACGCCGCCAACTTCGCCAACCTCCTCATCAGCGCCGGCACCGAGACGGTCGCCCGGCTGATCGGATGGGCCGGGGTGGTCCTCGAGGATCACCCGGACCAGCGCCAGGCCCTGGTCGACGAGCCCGGCCTCGTCCCCAACGCCGTCGAGGAGCTGCTCCGCTACGAGGCCCCCTCGCCGGTCCAGGGTCGCTTCACGACGCGCGACGTGACCCTCCACGACACGACGATCCCGGAGGGCAGCAAGGTCCTCCTGCTCACCGGGGCGGCCGGGCGCGACGAGCGGAACTACCCCGATGCCGACCGCTTCGACGTCCGGCGCCGCTTCGATCGCCAGGTGTCGTTCGGCTACGGCATCCACTTCTGCCTCGGCGCCGCCCTGGCCCGCCTCGAGGGGCGCGTGGCGCTGGAGGAGCTGCTGCGCCGCCGCCCGACCTGGACGATCGACCGGGACGCGGCCGTGCGCCTGCACACCTCGACGGTCAGAGGCTGGTCGAGCCTCCCCGCCACGGCGTGAGAGCCGAGGCGGCCGGTCCGTTCGCGGCGCACCGGAAGGCGGGCGACGACCTGCTCCGCGGCGGCGGGCTCTTCGAGGTGGTCGAGGAGGAGGTGCGGGGCGAGCGCATGGCCGTCTTCGCCCAGCGCCCCCGCTCGATCGGCCAGCTCGTCGACGCCTCGGCCGCCCACGGCGACGCCGAGTTCCTGGTCTTCGAGGGTGGTCCCCGCATCACCTTCGCCGGGCACCGGCGTCTGGTCGGCGCCGCCGCCGCCCGGCTCCGTGACGACCACGGCATCGGCCCCGGCGACCGGGTCGCCATCTGCGCCGCCAACCACCCGGGGTGGATCGTCACCGCCCTGGCCACCATGGCCATCGGTGGGGTGGTGGTGGCCCTGAACAGCTGGTGGTCCCGCGAGGAGCTGGGCCGGGCGCTCGAGCTGACCGAGCCGAGCCTGCTGGTGGTCGACGAGAAGCGCCGCGACCAGATCGGCGGGGCCGCCGTGCCCACCATCGACATCGAGACCGTGCTCGCCGTCCTCGCCGCCGGCGACGAGGACGGGTTGGACCTCGACGGGGCCGAGGACGACCCCGCCATCCTCCTGTTCACCAGCGGCACGTCGGGGACGCCGAAGGCGGTCGTGTTGTCGCACCGGGCCCTCCTGGGGATCGTCAACCTGGGCGCCTTCCTGGGCGCCCGGGCGGCCCTGGCCGGCGATCCCCGAGGGGCCGCCGGCGGCGCCCGCCTCGCCGTCTTCCCCCTGTTCCACATCTCCGGCCACACCGGGCTCGTGACCGCCCTGGCCTACGGCGGCACCATGGTGTGGCCCCTCGGCCGCTTCGACCCGGGCCGGGTGATCGACCTGACCCTGGCCGAGGGGATCACCGGCTGGACGGGGTCGGCCACCCACATCGGCCGTCTGCTCGACCACCCCTCGATCGACGACGTCGACCCGCACCAGATCCAGGCGGTCGGCATCGGCGGCTCGGCGACCCGGCCCGCCCTGATCGCTCGTCTGAAGGAGCGCTTCCCCCACCTGGAGGGCAGCTTCTCCTCGGGCTACGGCATGACCGAGGCGGCGGGCGTCGTGACCTACGCCTCCCAGGCCATGCTCACCGCCGCCCCGGACTGCGTCGGCTACCCGCTGCCCACGACCGAGATCATGATCGTCGACGACGACGGGGCCGAGGTGCCCGAGGGCGACATCGGCTTCGTGTGCGTCCGCAGCCCCTTCCTGATGCACGGCTACTGGCGCAACCCGGAGGCCGACGCGGCGGCGTTCCTACCCGGGCGGTGGCTGCGGACCGAGGACGTCGGGCTGGTCGAGGACGGCCTGCGGCACATCGCGTCCCGGCGTCGCGACCTGATCATCCGGGGCGGCGAGAACGTGTACCCGGCCGAGACCGAGGACTGCCTCGATGCCCACCCCGACGTCATCGAGGCCGCGGTCTTCGGCGTCGACGACGAGGACCTCGGGCAGGTGGTGCACGCCGCCGTCGTCGTGCGCGAGCCCGCCACGGTGACCGAGGACGACCTGCGCCACCACTGCTCCCAGCAGCTCGCCTACTTCAAGGTCCCGGTGCGGGTCACGGTGCGGGCCGAGCCCCTGCCGCGCAACGCCAGCGGGAAGGTGCTGAAGAACCTGCTGGAGGAGGACCCGCGCGCCACCGTCGCCGTGGATCCGGGCTGAGGACCCTTGCAGTGACGGACGTCATGTGGAATTGTCTACATCGAATCGAAAACTCGGGGGTCCTCAACGTGAAGCATGTCTCGCGCGTCGCGCTCGCACTCGTCTCGATCTTGGCGCTCGCCCTGACCGGCTGCACCAGCGACCCCGACGAGGCCGGTGGTGACCCGGGGGGCGATGGGGGCGGAGCGCCCGTCGAGCCCACCCGAGGCCTGACCGAGGACACCATCAAGATCGGCTACATCGGCGCCGACTTCGGCGATCTCGCCGAGGCCGGGTTGGCGCCGGACCTCGGTGACCAGGAGAAGATCATCGAGTCCGTCGTCGAGCAGATCAACGAGGACGGCGGCATCGCCGGGCGGCAGGTCGAGGCGCGGGTGAAGCTGGTCAGCGGCCTGGCCGGGCCGGAGGAGGCCGAGGCGGCGTGCATCGAGATGACGCAGGACTTCGGCGCCTTCGCCGTCGTCTTCGGCCCGGCGACCTCGCGGAACACCGCGAGCTGCCTGGCCGTCGCCAACAGCACCCTCACCATCGGGGCGACGGGGTTCGACCTCGCCCTCTACGAGGAGGCCGAGGGCCGGCTCTTCACCGCCGGCTCCGACACCTCGATGAGCACCGACCGGCAGTACCGGGGCTGGGCCGAGATCATGGACGCCGAGGGCGCCCTCGACGGCAAGACGATCGGGGTGGTCACCGCCGACCAGTCGCCCGAGTTCGTGGCCGCCGCCGAGGACGCCCTGATCCCCGCGCTCGAGGATCTGGGTCACGAGGTCGCCGTCGACGTCACGCTGCCGTGCCCGGAGGGTGACACCGATTGCGACCAGCACGAGAGCGCCGTCCAGCAGATGAAGTCGGCCGGCGTCGACTTCGTGTTCATGGCGGCCGCCAACCTGACGGGCCCGGCGTTCATCCAGGCCGCCGAGAACCTCGACTTCCACCCGGCGTGGGCGGCCAACGGCAACCAGACCACCGACACCGTGTCGCAGTTCTTCGACTCGGTGAAGGACCCGTGGGACGGGACGGTCGGCACCAGCACTGTGTTCGCCGCCGAGGAGGACCTCTCCGAGGCCGCCTTCGCCTGCAACCAGACCATCGAGGAGCGCAGCGGCGAGGTCTACGAACCCGGATCCGACGCCTTCGGCTTCGCCGCCGTCAACTGTCTCAGCCTCCGGCTGCTCCAGCTGGGCGCCGAGGACATCGAGCCGGCCGCGCTCGACCAGGCGGCGATGATCGCCGGCATCGAGGGCCTCGGCGAGGTGGAGCTCAACGCCGGCCCGCCCGGCACGCTCAGCGCCGACAAGCACGACGCCGGCAACCACCTCTTCATCGCCGACTACGACGCCAGCGCCGGCGAGTTCGTCGATCGCGACGGCGACCCCGTCGAGATCACCGCCTGAACCTGGGAGCGCCGCCAAGACCCTCCCTGGGGTGGAGGCCGACGTGGAAGCGATCCCGGGCCGAGATCCCGATGAGCAGATCACGGCCTTCGTCGCCGGCCATGGATCGCGGATGCTGGGATCCATCACGCTCATCGCGAGCAATCGGCAGGAGGTGGAGGATGCCCTCGCCGAGGCTGCGAGGAGCCACATGGAGGCGACCGAGATCCCGGCCGACCTGCTGACCCGAGCGGACCGGCCTTGCCAGGTGCGGTCTCGTCGGAGAGGTCTGGCACGTGCCGGCGCGGTCGCCGCCGTCGTTGCCGGCGCGGTCGGGCTCGGAGCCCGTGGAGACGACGGGCGACCAGCAGGTCGTGGCGGTCAGCGACGACGGAGCTCGATCTACGTGCTGAGCGGGACGAGGCCCGACACCGGTGCCACCGTCGAGGTGTTCCGGGACGGTGCGTGGACGACACCGTCGCTCGACGGGGTCGAGGCCCTGGCGGCCCTCGACTGATCCCACCGGAGCACGGGCCTCAGGGCGTGGAGGGGACCGTCTGGGTCCGGGCGCGGTGGATCAGGATGTCGCCGATCGAGGTGTGGGCGCGGACCTCGACGGTGCGCTCGGGCGTCTCGGGGCCGTCGGCCTCGTCGAGGCCGTTGCGGACGTCGCCGTGCGACGAGCGCAGGTCCAGCCAGGCGCTGACGCCCGGGCCGATGCCGACCTCGACCTCGCCCGCCGCCGTCTCGGCCACGGTCGTCCCCTGGCTGACCTCGCCGATGCGGACGTCGCCCCGCGACGTCTTGGCCGAGACCGAGCCGTCGGCCCGACCGACGGAGATGTCGCCGTTGGCGGTCCGGGCCGAGACCGAGTCGTGGGCCCGCTCGATGGTGACGTCGCCGTTGGCCGACTTGGCCCGCACGGCGCCAGTGACGGCACCGACCGCGGTGTCGCCGTTGGAGTTCTTGAGCACGGCGGTGCCCTCGATGGTCCCGATCCGCACGGCGCCGGAGGAGGTGCCGGCCTCGACGTCGCCGGTGGCGCGGTCGACGGTGATGTTCCCGAAGGCGGTCTTGAGACCCAGCGGGCCGGTGTGGTCGAGACGGATGTCGCCCATGGCCGTCGTGACCTGGACCTTCCCGAGCTCGCCCTCACCGAGGACGCGCCCCATGGCCAGGTCGCCCTCGAGGCTGGATCCGGTCGGCAGCTCGACGGTCACCTCGATGGCGCCGGTGTCGCCGAAGGGGAGGTGCTGGCTCCAGTGGCGGGCCGCCCGGACCCGCAACCGACCGTCGGCGTACTCGACGGTCGTCTGCTCGGCGGCCCGGACGTCGGCCGCCTTGGACGGGTGGCGCGGGCTGACCTGCACGACGGTGTCGGTGCGGTCGCTGGCGGTGACGCGGACGTCGCCGACGACGGGGAGATCGATGGTGGCCGCGATCGGCTCGGGGGTTGCGTAGGTGGGCATGGTGCTCCTCCTGGGAGGGGGGTCGGTGTCCCGGCGAGGGACGATGGCTGTGG
>DATHEV010000295.1:0-2644 GCA_035318405.1 Iamia sp. | reverse complement strand
CCCATCCTCCGCGATCCCCGCCCCGATCGCGAGCACCAACAGGCAGATTCTTCAACAGCGTCCTAGCCCGCGAGCTCGGCCCGCGCGAACAGACCACATGAGCCGAACTCAGTGGGGGGTTGGGCTGTCCGCTGGGACCGTGGGTGTGGCTCCGTTGTCTGCTCGGCCGTCGTCCTGGTCACATCTCGTGTGATGCTCCCGCCGGACGGAGGGGGTCACCCACGCTCGCGGACGGCTACCCGATGGTGCAGTTGGCCTTGGCCCTGATGCAGAGGTCGACGTGGCCGGCGAGGGCCTCGGGGTCCCAGCCGTTGAGGAAGTCGCCGTGGGCGCCCGCCACGGGACCGGACGAGAGGCTCGCGCCGGCGGCATCGGCCCCTGTCACCGGCCAGACGATCGAGAGCTGGAGCTGGGTGAGGAGGACGGGGTGGGTGGCGGGGCAGGTCCCGTCGACGCTGGGGGCGACGTGGGACCGGTGGTCCTCGGAGTCGAGGTGGTCGCCGTCCCAGCAGTCGGGGAACCGGAGCCGCAGGGTCAGGGGTGAGGGGTCGGTGCAGTCGGTCGGCGGTTCGACGTGGAGCCGCCGGGGTCGGAGCCCGCAGCCCCAGCCGGCCGCGGCCGTCGGGTCCGCGCCCGGGACCGTCGTCGTCGCCCCGCCGTGATGGTGGGTCGTGGGCGCGGCGGCGGGGTCGGCCGGCTCGGGCTCCTCCCCCGCCGTCGTCCGGTTCGGGTCGCCGGCGATCATGGCCAGGCCGAGGGGCGGCGGCTGGACGTCCCGCACGTCGGCGCCGGGGGCGGCCCGGTAGTAGGCCCGGACGAACGTCGGGTCGACGGGGGCGCCGTCGACCGACAACGTCGGGACCCAGTACGCCGCCGTGTCCTCGGTGTCCTCGCAGGTCGTGGCCGTGCCCCGCAGCGACGCCCCGGTGCTGGCCGCGTCGGTGGCGGCGCTGCCGAAGAACTCGTGGCTGTGGCTGGCTCCGGGCTCGCCCGGGAGCACGATCGGGTCGTCCGCGGCCCGGTGGCTGAACGTGCAGTCGACGGTGAAGAGGGCGTCGTCGTCGTCCGCCGCAACCCAGTCCTCGGTCGTCGAGGAGCGACCGGACGTCGACGAAGACGACGACCCCGCCGACGGTGCGTCGTCGCTCGTGCAGCCGCCGCCCACCAGCAGCAGGGCGGCCATCACGACGAGGGCCCGGCGGGTCACGGTGCCGCCGGCACCTCGATGGCGTCGAGGTCGAGCACGAGCGGGACGTCGATGGCCGGGCGGGCCGGGCTGGTGGCCGGGTCGGGCATCTCGGGCTGGTCCTCGGCGGCGATGTCGGGCAGCTCGGCCTCGGTGTAGGGCACCGACTCCGGCTTGCCGTCGTTGACGGCCAGGGTGACGATGTCGAAGGCGCCTCGGGTCAGGTCACCGCTCTCGACCGCGGGGCACGGCGCCTCGGTCTCGAGGTCCTCGGGGGCGGAGGTCTCGAAGTCGTTGCCGGCGAAGCAGTTCTCGCCGGTGGTCTCGCCCTCGGCGTCGAACCACAGGGCGAGGTCGCCCAGGCCTGAGCCGGACACCACGTTGTCGCGCACGACGTTGCCGGTCGCCTCCCACAGGTACTCGGCGCTCTCGGGGTAGGTGATCACGCCGATGCCGGCCACGTCGTGGTCGACCACCCGGTTGCGCTCGATCGTGTTGTTGATGCCGCCGGCGACGAGGATCCCGTTGCCCATGGCCGTGATCGAGATGTCGATCGCCGGCGTCTCGCCGTTGTTGTTGTCCTGGACGAGGTTGCCGACGATGGTGTTGTCGTCCTGCGGGTAGTCGGGCTCGTAGGACCCGCTGTTGGGCACGATGCCGGCGCGGTTGTACCGGAACGTGCTGTTGGTGATCACCAGGTTCCCGCCCGCGTTCGTACCGCTGTAGCCCAGCCCGTTCCACTCCGACACCACATCGGTGATCAGGGCGTCGCACGGTTGACAGCCGCCGATGTAGAACCCGGCGTCGGGACTGCCCCCGCCGTAGCTGTGGTCGATCTGTCCCTTGGTCGACTCGAAGGCGTAGACGCCGTAGTCGCCGTTGCGCACGGCCGTCAGGTACGAGCCCCGATAGCCGGTGACGCCGGTCCAGAAGAAGCCGTTCTTGGTGTAGTTGCGGGCCGTCATGTTCTCGACGACGACGCCGTTCGCCCCCACGACCTGGACGCCGTTCGACCGGGTGAACTCTCCGTCGAGGATGACCTCGTCCCGATCGAGGCCCCGCAGGGTGATGCCGTCCTTGCCCCGCCCGACCTGGACCTCCTCCTCGTAGACGCCCGGGCTGACGAGGATGAGGTCGCCCTCGTCGGCGGCGTCGACCGCGGCCTGGATCGTCTCGTGGTCGGCCGGGACCTCGAGGGTGACGCCGCTGGCCCGGACGTCGAGGGCGTCGGGATCGGGCGCCGGCGGCTCGGGCGCCTCGACGTCGCCGACCAGCACGGTGCCGGTCATGCCGTCGGTGGCGTTGCCGTGGAGCGAGCAGTAGTAGGCGTAGGACCCCTCCTCCTCGAAGGTGGTCTCGTAGGTCTCCTCGGGGCCGAACTCGGTCTCGCCCACGCCGAACGGGGCACCGTCGACCGAGATGATGTTGTGGTCGTTCCGACCCACGTTCTCCCAGGTC
>DATHEV010000294.1:0-4142 GCA_035318405.1 Iamia sp. | reverse complement strand
CGGGCCCACCTCGACGCCGGGGCCGACCACGTCTGCATCCAGGTCATCGATGGCACCAACGACGTCCCGACCCAGGCCTGGCGCGACCTCTCCCAGGCGTTCGAGCTGCACTAGCCCGGCGCGCACGCACGGCAATCCTCCGTGGCGTCTGATGGTGGCATGATCCGCATCCGCGTCCGTCGTGCGGTCGCCGCCCTGATCACGGCCGCCGCCACCCTCGTCCTCCTCCCGACCCCCGCCTCGGCGAGCTGGATCAGCGCCGATGTGACCGACGGGTCATTCCTCCTCGTCCCGTGGTGGAGCCAGACGGGCGCGCCGGTCCCCCTGCTGTCACCGGCCTGTCCGGCGCCGACGGCGGTCGTCGACGTCACGAGCACCAGCGTCGAGATCATCGACCTCAACGGCCGGACGCGGTTCCGGTTCGCCGGCAACGACTACGTCGCCGTGATCGACGACCAGGGCTCCAGCGCCTCGTACCCGGGAGCCGTCTCGGGCAGCACGGTCTCTGGGGTGGGCTTCGGCGTGACCATGGACATCTACTCCGCCGCCCCCGGCGGTGCATGCAGCGGCGGCGTGTTCACGTGCGACCTGGCGTTCGGGCTCGACCTGACCGGGACCTACTCGGGCAACCCATCGGCGCCCGCCCCGGGCGATGTGCTGACCCTGGCCGGCTGGGACACCACCTCGATCAGCAGCCCCACGGCGTGCGGTAGCCCCTTCGCCGGCTACATCTACGGGACCGTCGAGGTCCTGCCCAACCTCCTCGCCGGCACCCAGCCCCTGGAGATCACGATCTCCTGACCGACCACGAGGTGCCAGGCACCTCGTGGTCCACTCGGGGGGTGCTCGACCTCAGCCGGTGTTGCGGAGGCCGTTGGCGATGCCGTTGATGGTGAGGAGGAGGGCGCGCTGGAGGGTGGCGTCACGGGCGTCGGCATCGCTGCGCCACCGGGCCAGGAGCTCGACCTGGAGGACGTGGAGCGGATCGAGGTAGGTGTCGCGCACGGCGAGGGTGCGGCGCAGGTCGGGCCGCGTGGAGAGCAGGTCGTCGACGCCGAGCACGGCGAGGACCTCCTCGCAGGTGCGGTCGAGCTCGACCCGGATGACGTCCAGCAGACGCCGGTGCTCGGGCGGGACGAGGGCGTCGACGTAGCGCGCCGCGATGGCCAGGTCGGTCTTCACCAGGACCATCTCGACGTTCGACAGCACGTCGGCGAAGAAGGGCCACGACCGGGCCATCTCGGCCAGGTCGTCGCCGTGCCCGGCGGCCCGCGCCGCGGCCAGGCCCGCCCCCACGCCGTACCAGCCGGGCACGTTCTGGCGGGTCTGGGTCCACCCGAAGACCCACGGGATGGCCCGCAGGTCGGACAGGTCGGCGCCGGCCGCGCCCCCGCCGCTCCGCCGGGCCGGGCGGGACCCGATGTTGAGCGAGCCCAGCTCATCGACCGGTGTCGAGGCCAGGAAGTAGGCGACCAGCGAGGGGTCGTCGACGAAGGACCGGTAGGCGGCGTTGGCGGCGTCGGACACGACGTCCATGACCCCGTCCCAGCGGGCCAGCTGCTCGGGGTCGATGCGGGACGCGGTGTGGAACAGGGTGGCCCGCAGGACGGCGCCGATGGTGAGACGCAGGTTGCGGTCGGCGATGGGGCGGGTGGCGTACTTGTCCGAGATCACCTCGCCCTGCTCGGTGATCTTGATGCTGCCCTGGAGGACCCCGTAGGGCTCGGACAGGATCGCCTCCGCCGTGGGCCCGCCGCCGCGCCCGGCGGTGCCGCCCCGCCCGTGGAAGAGCGTGAGCCGCACCCCGTGGCGGGCGGCCACGTCGCGCAGCTCGCGCATGGCCCGGTGGATCTGCCAGCGCGAGGTGGTGGTGCCGCCGACCTTGTTCGAGTCGGAGTAGCCCAGCATCACCTCCTGCTCGTCGCCGCGGAGGGCGACCATCCGACGGTAGGGCGGGCACGACAGCATCCGGTCGAGCACCTCCCCCGCCCGCACCAGCGAGTCGATCGTCTCGAACAGCGGCACGACTCCCAGCCGGGCGATGCCACCCGGCAGGTCGACCAGCCCGGCGTCGGCGGCCAGCACGGCGACGGCCAGCACGTCGTCGGCGTCGTCGGCCATCGACACGACGTAGCTCTCGATGGCCTCGGGCCCGTCGCGCTGGACGGCCTCGTTGATCACGGCGAAGAGCTCCCGGGCTCGGGCCAGCCGGGGCTCGATGTCGGCCACGGCCGGGGCGAGCGGCCGGCCCTCGGCCAGCAGCGCGGCCAGCCGGGCCAGACGCTCGGGCCGGTCGAGGTCGAGGTAGGCGGGCGGCGCGTCGGACGGTGGGCCGACGCCGGCCGCGGCCGCCGCCGTCCGGCCCCGGTCGAGCAGGGCGGCGACCACCTCGTGGTGGACCCGCGCGTCCTCGCGGACGTCCATGGTCGCCATGGTGAAGCCGAAGGCGACGAGACGCCGCAGGGCCCGGTCGAGCGGGCCCCGAGCGACGAGCCCGCCCCGGTGCGCCAGCAGCGAGCGGCGGACGACGAGCAGATCGCCGACCAGCTCCGACGACCGCCGGTAGCCGGGCGGCACCTCGCCGTCGCCGGTCGCCTCCAGCCGGGCCCGCACCCCGGACAGGGCCAGCCGGTAGGGCTCCTCGGCGTTCATCTCGCCGAAGCGGCGGTGGACCTCCGGCAGCTCCTCGGCGTCGCGGGCCAGGAGGGCGGCCAGCTCCTCGCTGGCCCCGACGATGCGCGACGACACCGACAGCTCGGCCAGCAGGACGTCGACGGCCTCGATGGCGAGGGCGATCCCCCGTCGCCGCTGGCGCTGGAGCACCTCCCGGGTCACCGCCGGGGTGACGTTGGGGTTGCCGTCGCGGTCGCCGCCCACCCAGGTGCCGAACCGCAGCGGGCGGAGGGTCGGCGGCGCCTCCTGCCCGCCCCGGGCGATCCGCTCGGCGAAGGCCTCGAGCAGCGGGCCCACGACCTCGACCATCTCCTCCAGCACGTCCAGCACGGCACCGGCCTCGTCGACCGGCGTGGGCCGGCGCAGCCGCAGCTCGTCGGTCTGCCACAGCAGCTCGATGACCTCGGCGACCTGGCGGTCGATCCGGCGCCGGTCGTCGTCGGTCGCCCGGGGGTCGGCGCGGGCCGCCAGGAGGTCGGCGATCTGACGCCGCTTGTAGGTGACCGACCGCCGCGACGCCTCGGTGGGGTGGGCGGTGAAGACGGGGCGGACGTCGAGGGTGGCCAGGGCCGCAGCCCGCTCCTCGGCGGTCGGGGCCGACGTGATGGGCGGCGGGACGAACGGCAGCCCCGGCGGACCGGCCGCCACCGGAGCCCCCTCCCGGTGGACCTGCTCGGCCAGGTTGGCCAGGTGGAAGTAGGACGAGAAGGCCCGGGCCAGGCGGATGGCGGTGGGCAGGTCGACCGCGGCCAGGCGGTCGCGGAGGTCGTCGCCGGGAGCCGCCCCGGACCGCACCGCCTTGGCCGCGGCCCGCACCTCCTCGACCAGGGCGAGGAAGCCCTCGCCCTCCTGCCGGGCCAGCGTGGCCCCGAGCTGGGCGCCGAGGCGGCGGATGTCGTCGCGCAGCGCCGGGGGTCCGTCGTCGTCCGGCGACCGACCGGGACCGGAGCGCAGCATCACGCGATGGTCCCACAGCGCCGCGACCCCTCCCGACGGGTTGACGGCGACCTGTCCGGCGCCCGGGGCCTCAGGCCAGGTCGACGGACACGAGACGCACCTCGCCGGGGCAGGTGGGGTCGCGGCCGAAGTCGGGTCCGGGCCGGGCGAAGGCGAAGCGGACGACCCGCCCGCCCCCGTCGTCGAGCCACGGCGCCGCGATCGGGCCGTCGGCGTCGGCGTCGACATCGACGGTGGGGCACTTGATCGCAGCCCAGTCGTACATCGGGGTCGGGGCGCTCCACGGGCCCCACGGCTCGGGGGCGGTCTGGATCGCCACCTCGGTCCCCCCGGTCGGGACGATGGCGACGAAGCGGTCGAGGTAGCCGTTGTAGGACACCGTCGGCGGGCGGACCATGAGGCCGGCGACCCCGGCCGCGGCGTGGATGTCGCTCGACCACTCCCCCTCGGCGGTGCGGAACTCCCAGGCCGATCGGTCCAGGACGTCGTCCACGGCCACCCGGCCCAGGCGC
>DATHEV010000293.1:0-8957 GCA_035318405.1 Iamia sp. | reverse complement strand
GACGGTCGTGGAGCCGTCGGCGGCGACGACCACGGCCTCGCCCGGCACGGGCGTCTCGCCGGCGAAGGGGCGGAAGCGGAGCTGGCCCACGACGACGCGGCCCTCGGGGTCGACGGTGAGGTCGTTGAGGCCGGCGACGCCCTCGGGCGGGGCGTAGACGGTGCGGCTCTCGCCGGCGCGCACGTGGACGACGTCCCGACCCGACATCACCAGGCCGCCGTCGGCGTGGCGGGCCATGCCGCCGATGCCCCGGCGCTTGGGGACGACATCGACGACCGCTCCCGTCGCCGGCGACCAGGCCCGGACGCCACCCCCGAGGACGTCGGAGAAGGCCACGCCCCCGTCGTCGGTGGCCACCGGGGCCTCGGCCAGCTGGTACCCGCTCGCGATCGTCTCCACGGCCGGGATCCTGCCCCACGGGCACGTTCCCGGTCGTCCGTCGGTCGTCAGGGGGGTGGGACGAGAGCGGACGCGGCGGAGCTGGGGGCAGCGGGCGGTGATCGCCCTGCTGGCGCTGGCGTCGCTCGGCAGCGCCCTCGTCGCCGTCGGGCTGGGCGAGGTGGCCCGGGTCACGGCCTCGATCGACCGGGTGCCGCTCACCCGGACGCTCGACCCGCCGACCACCCGGGCGGACGGGGTCGACGGCGAGGACGGGCCGGTTCCGGCCCTGAGCTTCCTGGTCGTCGGGGTCGATGGCGTGGACGGGAGTCGGGACGACGGCAGCGGCGCCCGCAACGTCCTGGCCGACTCGATGATGATCGTCCGCACGACGCCGACCGGGGCCGAGGTCCTGCCCCTCCCCCGCGACCTGTGGGGCGAGATCCCCGGCCACGGCGAGGCCAAGCTCAACGCCGCCATGGCCTACGGCGCCGCCGACGGTGGCGCCGGGGCGGGCCCGGCGCTGCTGATCGAGACGATCCGCCAGCGCTACGGCCTGGTGGTCAACCACTACGTGCAGGTGGACTTCGCCGCCTTCGTCGACCTCGTCGACCACGTGGGGGGCATCGACCTGTTCGTCCCCGCGCCCGCCCGCGACCGCCACGCCGGGCTCGACCTCGACGGCCCCGCCTGCGCCCATCTCGACGGCGACAGCGCGTTCCACCTGGTCCGGTCCCGCTACTACGACGCCCTGGTCGACGGCGAGTGGACCCGGGACCCGACCTCGGAGCTGGGCCGCATCCGGCGTCAGCAGGTCGTCCTGCGGGCCGCCCTCAGCGCGGCCATCGACCGGGGCCTGCGCAACCCGGTCGCGCTGCGCTCGATGGTCACCGACGCCGTCGCCCGGGTGACGCTCGACGACGCCCTCTCGTTGCCCGACCTGCTCGACCTGGCCCAGGCGCTGCGCGGGGTCGACGTCGAGGCCGTGACCACCCACGCCCTGGCGGTGGCCGACGCCCGGCGCGAGGGCCAGATGATCCTCGACCTGGTCGACTCGACCACCAACGAGACGATCCTCGACCGCTTCCGGGCCCCGCCGACGGCCACGCCGACGACCACGCCGACGACCGCTCCGTCGATGACCACGCCGACCGTCCCGCCCTCGACGACGGCTCCTCCGCCGACGGCGGCACCGACGGCCGAGGACCCCCTGGCCCGGTTCACCCCCTCGCTCGTCCAGCCCGACGGCCGCCCCTGCTGACCGGCGCGGGGTGCCGCGCGTCGGCGGCGGGGGGCAGGGCATGCTGGCGGGGCTCGTGTCCCGCCCGCCGTCCCGCATCGGAGCCGCTCCGTGGAAGCCCACCACGCCACCCTCTGGGAGGCGATCGCCGACGCCCTCGGTGACGCCGACGCCCTCGTCCAGGGGGACGTCCGCCGGACGTGGCGCGACCTCGACGACCGGGCCAGCCGGCTGGCCGCCGCCCTCCTCGACGCCGGGCTGGGCGAGGGCTCCAAGGTCGGCCTGCTCCTCTACAACTCGCCCGAGTTCATGGAGGGATACTTCGCGGCCCTGAAGATCCGGGCCGTCCCGTTCAACGTCAACTACCGCTACGTCGAGGCCGAGCTGGCGTACCTGCTCGACGACGCCGACGCCGAGGCGCTCGTCTTCCACTCCAGCCTGCGCGAGAACCTGGGCGACGTGCTCGAGGGCCTGCCCCGGCTGAAGCTGGCGCTCGAGGTCGACGACGGCGGCGAGCACCACCCCGTGGCCGTCGGCTACGAGGACACCATCGCCGCCCACGCGCCGGCCGCCCGGATCACCCGCGACCCCGACGACATCACCATGATCTACACGGGCGGCACGACGGGCATGCCCAAGGGCGTGATGGCCAGGATCGGCCCGAACGTGCAGGAGCTGCTCGGCACGATCCCGCCGCTCCTCGGCGAGACGCCGTGCACCACCCCCGAGGAGGCGGTGGCCCTGGCCGTCAAGGCCCGCGAGGCCGGCACCCCGTTCGTCTGCATCGCCGCCCCGCCCCTGATGCACAACACGGCCATGGGCATGGCCGCCCTGCCGACGCTGGCCTTCGGGGGCTGCCTGGCGCTGCTCGAGGGGCGCAAGCTCGACCTCGACGAGCTGTGGGACCTGGCCGAGCGCGAGCGGGCGGTGTCGATCATCGTCGTGGGCGACGCCTTCGCCCGCCCGATGCTGAAGACGCTCGACCAGCGGCCCGGGGCGCGGGACCTGGCGTCGGTCTCCATCCTCGCCTCGGCCGGCGCCATGTTCTCGACCGAGGTCAAGGAGGGCCTGCTCGGCCACATCCCGGGGATGGCCATCATCGACCTCATCGCCGCCAGCGAGGGCGGCATGGGCATGTCGATCTCGGTGGCCGGCAACGTCGCCCCCACCGGTCGGTTCATGCCCGGCCCCGGCGTGCTGGTGCTGGCCGAGGACGACCGGGTGATCGCACCCCGGAGCGACGAGGCCGGCATCGTCGCCCTCCCCGGCGGCGCCGCCGGCTACTTCAAGGACGAGGCCAAGACGGCGGCCACCTTCCGCGTCATCGACGGCGTGCGCTACACGCTCCCGGGCGACTGGGCCACGGTCGACGCCGACGGATCGCTCACCCTGCTGGGCCGCGGGTCGCAGTGCATCAACACCGCCGGCGAGAAGGTCTTCCCCGAGGAGGTGGAGGAGGTCTTCAAGGCCCTCCCCGCCGTCGAGGACTGCCTCGTCTTCGGCGTGGCCGACGAGCGCTTCGGCCAGCGGGTGGCGGCCGTCGTGTCGCAGGTCGACACCGACGTCCCCGTCGAGGACCTCCTGGCCGAGGCCCGCTCCCGCCTGGCGTCCTACAAGCTGCCCAAGCAGATCGTCACCGTCGGCGTCGTCCCCCGGATGCCGTCGGGCAAGGCCGACTACCCGGCGGCCCGCAGCCTCCTCGAGGCCTCGGGCTGACCCCTCCGCAGCGTGCCGGCCGCGCCGCTCTCCGTGTAGTTTCGGGCACGACGACGGAGCGAGGGACCTGGAGGTTCGCCATGGACGGGACGGCTGACGGTGGGGCGTTGCCCACCGACGACCTGGGTGAGGTGGTGCGGGCGCTGGCGGCGCGGGTCGAGGCCCAGGAGGCCGAGATCACCGCCCTGCGGGAGCGGCTCGACCCGGCGGACCCGGCTCCGCCGGTGGCGCCGGCGGGGGCGATCCCATCCGCTCCTCCGGCCGGGTCCGGCATGGGGCGCCGCCGCCTGCTGGTCGGGGGCGTCGGCGCGGCCGCCGCCGGGGTCGCCGGGGTGGTCGTCTCGGGCCAGCCGGCCGCCGCCGCGCCCGGCGACCCCTTCGTCCTCGGCACCGACAACACCTCCGACGGCGCGGTCACCCGGCTCGCGGCCACCAACCCGCTCGCCCCCGTCCTGTCCGTCCAGAACACCACGACGAGCCAGAGCCCCAGCCCGGTGGGGATCGAGGCCAGCACGGTCCGCGGGACCGCCGTCCAGGCCACGTCCGGCTCGGGCGCGGGCGTCGTGGCCGAGACGGGCAACGGCGTCGCCCTCGACGGGTGGGCCCAGACCGGCGGGATCGGCGTCCGCGCCCGGTCCGCCGGCTACCTCGCCCTGTGGGCCGAGGGGGTCGACGGGATCCAGGTCAACGCCACCGGCGGCCAGCACGACGACGGTGTCGCCGTCGCCGCGACCTCCAGCCGCGGCGCCAGCATCACGGCGAAGAGCCAGACCGGCAACGGCGTCGAGGCCGAGGGGGAGATCGCCGTGTTGGCCGTCGGCGACGACGTCGGCGTCCAGGCGTCGGGGGCCCACTACGGCGTCGAGGCCAGCACCGAGTCCGGCTACGCCGTCGACGCCCGGGCCGACACCGGCGTCGCCGTGACCGCCACCTCAGCCCAGTACATCGGCCTGGAGGCGTCCGGCCCGCTCGTCGGCGCCGTCGTCCGCGGCACCCAGGTCCACCTCCACCTCGAGAACCTCGAGGACGATCGGGGCGCCCCCACCGCCGACGACTTCGATCACACCGCCGGCAGCATCGTCCTCGACGGCACGGGCCGGTTCTGGGCCTGCGTCGCCTCCGGCAACCCGGGCACGTGGCGCACGATCGCGGGGCCGGCCACCACCGGCCAGCTCCACCTGCTCCCCACGCCGGTCCGCGTCTACGACTCCCGCCCGGACGGCGTCCCCGCCATCGGCCCCAAGACCAAGCTGGCCCCCGAGAACCCCCGCACCCTCGACTGCCGGGCCAACGACAGCGGGGTCCCCGCCGGGGCGACGGGCGTCGAGGTCGCCCTCCTCGTGGTCAACGCCCCAGCCGGGAACGGCAACCTCACAATCTGGGCCGGCGACGTCACCCGGCCGGCGGCCACCACCACCATGGTGTGGGGCGGCGACGCCGGGCGGTTCAGCAGCCCGGCCACGACGCGGGTCAGCGCTGCCGGCAAGGTCCAGGTCGTGGCCAGCGTGGCCACCCACCTCGCCCTCGACGTCGTCGGCTACTACCTCTGACGAACCGGTTGCGGGGGGCGCCGCCGGGGTGGAGGCTCCTCCGATGACCGACGCCGCCCCCACTGCGCCGCACTCCTCACCGCTCACCGTCGGGGTGCCGACCGAGGTCAAGCCGGACGAGTACCGCGTCGCCCTCACGCCCGACGGGGTGCGCGAGCTCCACGGCCACAGCGTCGACGTCCTCGTGCAGGCCGGCGCGGGCACCGGCGCCGGCATCCCCGACGACGACTACCGCCGGGCCGGGGCCGAGATCGTGGACGCGGCCGAGGACGTGTGGGCCCGCGCCGGGCTCGTCTGCAAGGTCAAGGAGCCCCAGGGCGACGAGCTGACGATGCTGCGCGACGACCTCGTGCTGTTCACCTACCTCCACCTGGCCGCCTATCCCGAGGTGGCCGACGCCCTGCTGGCCGCCGGCACCACCGGCGTCGCCTACGAGACGGTGCAGACCGCGGATGGCGCCCTCCCGCTCCTCGCCCCCATGAGCGAGGTGGCGGGACGCATGTCGGTCCAGGTCGGGGCCCACTTCCTCGAGCGCCACAACGGCGGCCGGGGCGTGCTGATGGGCGGCGCCCCCGGCGTGCGCCCGGCCCGCGTCGTCGTCCTCGGTGCCGGCAACGTGGGGTGGAACGCGGCGTGGATGGCGGCCGGGCTGGAGGCCGAGGTCGACCTGCTCGACCGCAACGTCGACCGCCTGCGGTTCATCGACCAGATCCAGATGGGCCGGATCACGACGCTGGCCTCGAACCGGGGCCAGGTCGAGCGGGCCGTCGAGGAGGCCGACCTCGTCATCGGCGCCGTGCTGGTCGCCGGTGGCAAGGCGCCGGTGATCGTCGACGAGGACCTGGTGCGGGCCATGAAGCCCGGCTCGGTCATCGTCGACATCGCCATCGACCAGGGCGGCTGCATCGAGACGTCGCACGAGACGACCCACCACGACCCGACCTTCGAGGTCCACGACGTCATCCACTACGCCGTGGGCAACATGCCCGGCGCCGTGCCCCACACGTCGACCTACGCCCTCACCAACGTGACCCTCCCCTACCTCGCCGAGCTGGCCCGCGACGGCGTGGCCCGGGCCGTCGAGGACCCCGCCCTCGCCCTCGGCGTCAACACCCTCGCCGGCCAGGTCGTCAACCAAGCCGTCGCCGAGGCCCTCGGGAAGCCCCACGCCCCCCTGGACGAGACCCTCAGGAGCTGAGGACGGCCTTCAGGACGGCCTTGAGCTCGGCGTCGGTGAAGGACTCGGCCTGGCGGCTGGGGAGCTTGACGGTGCCGCGACCGGACGAGAGCTCGGGGCGGCGGCAGATGAGGCCGGCGTCGTTGCCCTCGTGGAGGCCGTAGAGCGACAGGCCGTGCTTCCACACGCCGACGGGCAGGCGATGCTCGCCGACCACGAAGGTGGGCATGTCGTAGGTGATCCGCAGCTCGACGTCGGGGTGCAGCTCCCGCACCAGGCGTTCGACCCGGTCCCACATCGGTCGGTGCTCGGGCTTGATGCCGTCGATGTACGCCTGCACGTCGGGATCCACGCGCCCATCTTCATCACAACCGGACGACCCCCGCCGAACTCGGGGGGAAATGTGACCCTGTGGGGGCACATCTCCCACCGAGTTCGCTGGGGGTGGGTCAGGCGAGGCCGGCGAGGTCGAGGGACGCCAGACGGACGGGGTCGTTCAGGATGTCGATCTCGGCGATGCGGCCGTCGACGACGGTGAAGCCCAGCACCGCCAGCGGGGTCCCGTCCTGCGAGGCGACGATGCCGACGGCCCCGTTGACCAGCGCGTGCTCGGTGTGGGCGTCGGCCCCGGCCACCCGTTGGAAGGCGGAGGCGCCGCGGGCCACGGCCTCGGCGCCCTGCACCGTCCGCAGCTTGGCCGCGCCGCGGTCGGCCCGGAGGACGACGTCGGGGTGCAGGACCGCCACCAGCCCGGCCAGGTCGCCGTCGCGGGCGGCGGCGATGAAGGCGTCGATGACGACGCGCTGCGCCTCGACGCCGCTGTCGGGCACGGGCCGGCCCTGGATCCGGCGCCGGGCCCGGCTGGCCAGCTGACGGGTGGCCGCCGGGCTCCGGTCGACCATGGGGGCGATCTCGTCGAACGGCAGGCCGAACATGTCGTGGAGGACGTAGGCCAGCCGCTCGGCCGGGGCCAGCGAGTCGAGCACGACGAGCAGGGCCAGCCCGACCGAGTCGGCCAGCACGGCCTGGTGGGCCGGATCGGCGGCGACGGCCCACGGCCCGCCGCCCAGGGGCTGGACCACGGGGTCGGGCAGCCGCTCGCCCACGGGGTCCTCGGGACGGGCCTTGCGGGCCCGGAGCACGTCGAGGCACACCCGGCCCACCACCGTGGTCAGCCAGCCGGTGAGGTTGGCGACCTCGGTGGTGTCGGCCCGGCTGAGCCGGAACCAGGCCTCCTGGACGGCGTCCTCGGCCTCGGTGACCGAGCCCAGCATGCGGTAGGCGACGGCCCGAAGGTGGGTCCGGTCGGCGTCGAAGCGGGCGGCGAGGTGGTCCTGCTCGTGCACCTCAGCTCCAGGTGGCGCCGGCCGGCTGGCGGATCGTCGTGTTGATCCGGTTGAAGAAGTTGGTCAGGGCCACCATCAAGATGATGGCCGAGACGGCCTTGTCGTCGTGGTGCTCGGTGAGGTCGGCCCACAGCTCGTCGGTCACGGCCTCGGGCGTGTCGGCCAGACGGGTGGCGGCCTCGGCCACGGCGAGGGCGCCCCGCTCGGCCGGGGTGAACAGGTCGGACTCGCGCCAGGTCGCCACCATGAGGAGACGCTCGACGGTCTCGCCCGCCTTCTGGGCGCTGGCCACGCCGCCGTGGACGCAGGCGCTGCACCCGTTGATCTGGCTGACCCGGAGGTGCACCAGCTCGAGCGTCGCCGCCGGGGCACCGCCCTGGTGCATGGCCTGGAAGATCTGCTGCACGCCGGTCACGGCGTCGGGCAGCAGGGTGGCGGGGTTGGGCATCCGGGCATCCATCGGGGTCTCCTCGGGTCGGAAGGGGTGAGTGCTCCTATGACGAGCCCGGCGGCCCCGATGTGACGACGCTCGACCACCCTGCGTCGACCATGGACATCGCCCCTGGTCACAAGGGGTGAAGTCCTCGCCGAACCCCTCATGCACGGCCGTGCGCGGTCGATGGCCCGGAGCCGCAGCCCCCCGATGCCGCATCCCAGGCCCCACCCGGAAGCGCACCGTCGTGACCCACCCACCATCACCCGCGCCCCGACGCCCACGCCTCCGCCGAGCGCGCGTCGCCGCCCTGGCTGCGGTCGTCCTGGCCGCCGCGACCATCGTCGTGGTGGCCACCACCGGCACCGAGCCCGCCTCCGCCGGGCCCGCCGTGGTGATGCGGGGCTACGTGCCACTGCCGACCGACGACTTCCAGACCTACCTGGAGAACGTCAACGACGCGGCCGACACGACCATCGCCTTCACGGTCGGCATCACCAACGCCGCCGCCGGCGCCACGATCTACTACGACCACCACGAGGACGGCTTCGAGGCCGACATCGCCAACCCGGTGCAGAGCACCACCCTCGTGTTCGGCGATGGCAACGCCGGGAACGGCAACGCCGGCACCTACTGCACGGCCTGCGCGGGTGACCTCCTGCCCCAGGGTGCCCCGCTGGTCATGCGGAGCTCGATCCCGACGCCCCGCGTCCCGGCCAACCGGTTCTTCGACGGCGGCGACAAGGTGGCCTCGACCCGGGGCATCACCATCACCGCCGGCGGCTACAGCACGCCGCTCAACTCCGTCCTCTCGGGCGTGGTCTCGGCCTACGACACCAGCAAGTACGGCACCCGCTACACCGTGCCCGTCGGCGAGGACACCCCCTTCCCGTCGGGCACCACCGATGCCTTCTCCTACACCGGCGCGTCGATCATGGCCTCGACCGCGGGCACCGTCGTCGACATCGACGACGACGGTGACGGCGACGTCGACACCACCGCGACCATCGACGAGGGCCGCACCCACCTCGCCAACGGCGGCCTGTCCGAGGGGGCGACGATCACCTCGTCGGCTCCGGTCCAGGTGCACCTGCTCACCGGCCGGCGGCTCTCGGAC
>DATHEV010000292.1:0-3638 GCA_035318405.1 Iamia sp. | reverse complement strand
TGGCGTTCTGGTTCGCCGGCGACGCCGCCCAGCGCACCTCGGCGTGGGCGCTGCACGTGCACGGTGGCTACGGGTTCATGGAGGAGTACGACGTCCAGCTCTACTTCCGCCGGGCCAAGGCCACCCGCCTCCTGGCCGGCGACCCGCGCGACGACCTGCTCCACGTCGCCGATCGCTGCTTCGGCCCCGTGGGCTCCCCGCTCCCCGATGCCTCGTCGATCGTCCTCGGGTCGCTCTCGCCCGAGCGCCGGCCCGCACGCCCGCGGTTGGAGGGTCTCGAGTTCCGCCTGCCCGATGCGGTCGAGTCGTTCCGCGCCGACGCCCGCTCGTTCCTCGCCGCCCACGTCACCGCCGACGTCATCGAGCGGGCCCACACCACCGGCACGATCCACGACTGGGGCCTGCACCGGGCCATGGCGGCCGAGGGCTGGATCTCGGCCGGCTGGCCGGCCGAGTTCGGCGGCCAGGGTCGCTCGATGCTGGAGATGAACGCCCTCACCGAGGAGATGTACCTCTCGGGGGCGCCGGTGGACGGGCTCGGGATCGCCACCCTGGTCGCCCACACCCTCCTCTACGAGGGGACCGACTGGCAGAAGACCGAGATCATCCCCCAGGTCCTGTCGGGCGAGGCCCTGATCTGCCTCGGCTACAGCGAGCCCGACGCCGGCAGCGACGTCGCCGCCTGCTCGACCCGGGCCGTCATCGACGGCGACGAGTGGGTCGTGAACGGCCAGAAGATGTTCACCACGCTGGCCCACGAGAGCCAGTACGTGTTCCTGCTCACCCGGACCAACACCGAGGTGGCCAAGCACAAGGGCCTCACCATGTTCGTGGTGCCCCTCGACACCCCCGGCATCAGCGTCACCCCCGTCCACACCATGGGCGGCGAGCGCACCAACATCACCTGGTACGACGACGTCCGCGTGCCCGATCGGTACCGCGTGGGCGAGATCGACGGCGGGTGGAAGGTCATGATGACCGCCCTCGTCTTCGAGCGGAACTCGGCCTGGTACGGCGAGGCCGTCCGTCTCCTGGCCCACGGCCTGCGCTGGGCCCGCTCGTCGGGGCGGATCGACGAGCCGTCGGTGCGCGAGCGGCTGGCTCGTGCGGCGATCGGGAACGAGGTCGCCAACCTGCTCGGCTGGCGGGCGGCCTGGCTGGCCTCCAGCGGCGCCCTGCCCGGCGTCGAGGGCACCATGGCCAAGCTGGCCACGACCGAGCACTACCAGCGGTCCGCCGACGACATGATCGACATGCTCGGCGCCGACGGGATCCGCCGCCACGGCGACGAGGCTCCCGCCGATGGCTGGATCGAGGCGCAGTTCCGCCACTGCCAGGTCACCACCATCTACGGCGGCACGTCCGAGGTGCTGCGGGGCATCATCGCCGAGCGCGGCCTCGGCCTCCCCCGCGGCGGTCGCTAGACCGCTCCGTCCTCCTCGAGGACCTTCCGGGCGAGGGTCTTGGGCGCCACCAGCGTGTAGCTGGTCCGCACCATCTCCACGACCTCGTCCCACCGCTCGCCGGTGGTCCCCTCGGGGACCTTGATCGACACCCACCCGTGGCGGCCGAGCCCGTAGCCGGTGGGCTCGGCCTCGGGATCGGAGGCGACGACGGCGGCCGCCTCCTCCTTGGGCAGCTTCACCGACAGCGCGGTGGCGTCCTGATCGCTGAACACGAAGTTCTTCCCCCGCACCCGGAACGTCGGCTGCCCGTCCCACGCCTCGATGTCCACCCGCACGGCCTCCGGCAGCCCCGCCGCCACCTTCTCGAGCCGCGTCATGTTGCTCATGGGGCCCAGTCTGCCCCGGGGCCGGGCCCCGGGGCAGCGGTGGGCGACCGCACTAGTGCCAGTTGCTGATCTGGACGTCGTGGGGCGAGGGCTCACCCGTGCCCGTCTCGACCAGCTTCTTGAGGCTCATCAGGAACGTGGCCCACTTGGTGCTGCAGTGGGACATGAACTCCTTCGGCTCCTTCCAGCCGAGGTGGCCGAAGAGCACGATCGTGAAGCCCTCCTCCTCCTTGAGGTCGAAGCGGATCTCGGTGCCGACCCACTCGTCGGGACCCTGCACGACCTCCCAGCGCACGAGCTCGGCGGGCTTTGTCTCCAGGACCTTCATGTCGAACCCGCCGGGGTCCGGGGCGCCGGCGAAGCGGAAGCGGATGAGGCCGTCGGCGGTGACATCGCCTTCGGTGTCCTCGGTCCACCAGCTCGCCAGCCCCTCGATCGTGGTCAGGGCGGCGTAGACGTCGTCCCGGGGGGCCTTGGCCCCGATGCGGTGCTTGATGTCGGTCATCTTCGGTACCTCTTTCGTTCGTGCCCGCGTCGGGGCATGGGTGGTCAGCACCGCCACGGGTGTGGCGGCGCCCGTCCGCGCGTGGCGGGCGAGGGGGTCAGCGCTCGGTCTGGCGCTGGATCGATTCGGCGATGCGCTTGATGCGCTGAAGGCGACCGTCCCAGGCGGCGCCGACCGCGGCCAGCTGGGCGACGGCCCGGGCGAGCTGGGCCTCGTCGACCTCGTAGAGGCGCTCGCGCCCCGACGGGGTGACGTGGACCAGGCCGACCCGGTCGAGCACGCTCAGGTGCTTGGCCACGGCCTGCCGGGTGACCGGCAGCTGCTGGCTCAGCGTCGTCGCCGTGCCGCGGCCGTCGGTGAGGAGCAGGTCGAGCATCCGCCGGCGGGTGGGATCGCCCACCGCCGACCAGAGGTCGTCGTCGATGACGGCGCTCATGATGCTGATCCTCGTCGGGCGGCGTAGGCGACCAGACGGGGCAGGAAGTGGTCCCAGCCGCGGACGTGGGCGGCGTACTCCTCCTCGAGCACGGCCGCCTCCCAGCCCTTCTCCCGGAACCCGGTCTCGGAGAACCGGAGCAGGGTGCCCGCGCCCGCCGGGACCAGGTCGAAGGTCACCAGCAGCGAGCGGGTCGAGGTCGGCGCCTCGCCCTCGTCGGCGACCCACCGGAAGGCGAACCGCCGGGGCGGATCGGCCTCCACGACGGCGAGGGCCTGGATGTTGGCGTCGGGCGACGCCGGGTCGCCGAAGGTGATGACGCCGGTGCCGCCGGGCACGGGCTCGAGCTCGGCCTCGTCCGGCCACCACTCCCGCATGTGCTCGGGCGTGCTGATCACGTCGTACACCACCTCGGGGGCGGCCTCGATGTGGATCTCCCGCTCGATCGTGCCCTGTTCCATGTCGACCTCCTGGTCATTCGCAACCTTTGGTTGCTGATCACCATAGAGCAGGTCGCCCCCTCACGCAACCCTTGGTTGCACGATGGGTGGGCGACCTCAGCCGGGCTCCGCCGGCAGCCGATCGAGCGCCAGGACCTCGAGGGCGAGGGCGGCCGCGATCAGGTGGCTCCCGTGGGCCTGGTGCCAGGCGGCGAGCCCAGCGGGATCCGCCCCGTCCCCGGCCCCGACCAGCTCGTCGAGCCAGCTGCGGAGGCGCTCGGCGGCGCCGGTCAGATCGGTCAGATCGGTCAGATCGGGTGGCTCGGGTGGCTCGGGTGGCTCGGGGGTGCAGGGCACCCGCCCAGAGGACAGCACCGCAGTGCCCGCGCGCATCCGGGGGACCCCGTGCTCTCCCTCAGTCCGGGCCGGGCCGCAGGCGCGGCTCGTCCACGGCGCGCGCCGCCA
>DATHEV010000291.1:0-4401 GCA_035318405.1 Iamia sp. | reverse complement strand
GGAGTTGGCGAGGTAGTGGAGCATGAAGCGGGCGGCGTGGGGGATGACGGCCAGGGCGAGCAGGGCGGCCGTCCGCACCTTGTCCTCGATCAAGAGGTCATCGCCGCGGGAGATGATGCGCTGGCTCGCCCACTCCCCGGCGCCCGGATCGTGCGGGGGATCGTCGGGCGGATCCAGGGCATCACGGTCCTCATCGTGCAGGCCGCCCCACGGCAGGAGGTCGTACAGGCTCGCTCTGATCTCGTCGCCGGTCGTCACCAGGTCGATGTCGAGCAGGAGGCCCGCGGTGCGGGCGCAGAGGCGGCGATGCTCGCCCTCGATCTGGCGGAGCCGGGCCTCGAGCCGGGCCACTTCGGCCTGGTGGGCCTGGAGCTCGGCGTGGTGCTGGGCCAGCTGGCGCTGGGCGTCGGCCACCCGGCGGCGCGCCGCGGTGGCGGCCGTCTGTGCCGGCGTCGTCCCGGGGTGCGGCGCACCGGCGGCCGCCGCGGTGGAGGCCTCGGCGAGGGCCCGGTCGACCTCGCCCAGCGCCGACGTCAGGGCGCCCTCGGCCCGGCCGACCATCCCCTCGGCGGCGTGGACCAGCCGGCCGACGAGACCCTGACCGTGGTTGGCGTCGGCCAGCCGGGCCGCGGTGGTGTCCCAGTCCTCGAGGACCTGCTCCAGCTCCCGGGCATGCCGGGCCAGGATCTCGCTCGTGGTGTCGGCGGCAGCCTGCAGGCGACGGAGCTCGGGCCCGATCCGTGCCACCCGCCGCTGGTACGCCACCTGCGCCTGGCCCTCCCAGGCAACGGAGGCGAAGGCGGCGTCCACGCTCGTCAGCTCCTGGCTGGCGTCCCCGAGGTCGAGGGCGCTCTCGTCGTAGGCCACGCCGAGGCGACGGACGTCGGCCGGCTGGCCGAGCGGCCGGCTCACGGGTCGCAGGCTCCGGCGAGCTCGGCGTCGGTCTCCTTGATCGCCTCGACGATGGCGGCGCCGGCCCCATGGAGGTCCTCGAGCTCCTCGACCAGAGCCTCACGTACCCGCCGGATGGCCAGGGCGACGGTCACCGACGCCTGCTCGAGGTCGTCGGACCCCAGCTCGTGCGTGCTCCCGGCGTTCGCCTTCACCAGGCGGAGGCAGTCGGCCAGCACGGCCAGCCGATCGGTCAGGGCCCGTGCCTCCGTCGCGTCGAGGCGCACCTGCTGGGCCATCCCTACCTCCCCCATCGCGGCGGGTGATGCCGGTCGGGGTGGCACCGTACGTCAGGGCCTCGCGCGTTGGGACCGGCGTGCCGCGCGGCGCGGGGGCGTCAGTCGCGGGTGTACTTCTCCCGGCGGGCGTGGACCCGCTTGCCCCGGAGGGTGGTGCGGCCGAGCGCCTCGATGACCTCGTCGACCTTGTCGGCTGGCACCTCGACGAGCGAGAACTTGTCCTGGATGTCGATCGAGCCGATGTCGCGCCCGCTGAGACTGGTCTCGCCGGCGATGGCGCCGACCAGGTCGCCGGGGCCGACCCGGGCGCCGCGGCCGGCGCTCACGTAGAGGCGGGTCATGGGCGCGCCGGTGTGGGTGTTGCGGCCGGGCTTGCCCCCGGTCTTGCCCTTCGGGCCCTTGCCGTCGCGGCCGGGCCGGTCCGGCCGACCGGCCTTCTCGGCCTTGAGGTCGACGGTCGGGATGTCGGTGTCGTCGGAGTCGGCCCCGGCGACCCGCAGCTCGTGCACCAGGCTGACCGCGGCCAGGGCGATCTCCATGAGGTCGTGCTCGTCGCTGAGCGACTCGACCACGACCCGCACCCGGTCGAGGTGATCCCGGTCGCCGCCGAGGACCTCGTCGAGCGCCTCGCGGGTGCCCTCGAGCTGGTGGGCCCGCAGTTCGTCGACGGTGGGGACCTGGCGGACCTGGACCTTCTGGCCCGTGACCCGCTCGATGGTCTTGAGCATCCGGTGCTCGCGGGGCTCGGCCAGGGTGATGGCCACGCCCTCGCGCCCGGCCCGGCCGACCCGCCCGATGCGGTGCACATAGGTCTCGGGGGCCGAGGGGACGTCGTAGTTGACGACGTGGGTGAGCTGGTCGATGTCGAGGCCACGGGCGGCGACGTCGGTGGCCACGATCAGGTCGGCAGCGCCGGAGCGCAGCCGGTTCATGACCCGCTCGCGCTGCTCCTGGCCGAACCCGCCGTGGAGGGCCTCGGCCCGGTAGCCCCGGCCGTTGAGCGTCTCGGTCAAGGTGTCGACCTCGGCCCGGGTGCGGCAGAAGACGATGGCCGCGGTGGGGGCCTCGACGTCGAGGATCCGGCCCAGGGCGGTGGCCTTGTGGGCCCGGCGCACCAGGAAGGCGGTCTGGGTGACCGCCGGAGCGTCGCCGTCGGAGGTGGTCGACCGGCCCAGCTCGATGCGGGCCGGGTCGCGCAGGTGCTTGCGGGCGACGGCCTCGATGCGGGGCGGCATGGTGGCCGAGAACAGGACGGTCTGGCGCTCGGTCGGGGTGGCGCCGAGGATCTCGTCGATGTCCTCGGCGAAGCCCATGTCGAGCATCTCGTCGGCCTCGTCGAGCACGACGGTGCGGACGGCGTCGAGCGAGAGCGAGCCGCGACCGAGGTGGTCGACGGCGCGCCCCGGCGTGGCCACGACCACGTCGACGCCGCTGTCGAGGGCCCGGAGCTGGCGGAAGATGGGCTGGCCGCCGTAGACGGGCACGACCCGGGCGCCGACGGCCCGGCCGTAGCGGTGGACGGCCTCGGACACCTGGATGGCCAGCTCGCGGGTCGGGACGAGGATGAGGGCGGTGGGCGACTTGGGCCGGCGGGCCTCGGGCACCAGGGCGTGGATGATGGGCAGGGCGAAGGCCGCCGTCTTGCCGGTGCCGGTGGCCGCCTGGCCCATCAGGTCCCGCCCCTCCAGCAGGACGGGGATGGCCTCGCGCTGGATCGGCGTGGGCTCCTCGTAGCCGAGCTTGGTGACCGCCGCGACCAGGTCGTCGGCCAGCCCCAGCTCGTCGAACCCCGGCCCGCTCCCGTCGTGGGCGGCCTCGGCGGCCTCGGGCTCGGGGGCGGCGGCCTCGGGCGCCGCTGTCTCGGGCGCCGCTGTCTCGGGCGCCGTGGGCTCCGGCACGTCGGGTACCTCGGCCGCGCGCTCGGCCGGCTCGGGCTCGGGCTCGGGCTCGGCGGGCTCCGGCACGTCGGGTACCTCGGCCGCGGGCTCGGCCGGCTCGGGCTCGGCGGGCTCCGGCTCGGGCTCGACCGCCTCGGGTCCGTCCGGCGCCGCGGCCACCTCCGGCTCTGTCGCCTGGGGGTCAGCTACCGGTCCTACGTTCATCGCCGCGCTCCGATCCGGGAGAGTCCGCTCGCCCGGTGCGATGCGCCGAGGCGGCGACGAACGCCGCCGCGGAAACAACTGTGCCTTTGGGTTCGCTCGCTGCGCTCGCTCACCGATCAAGGGTAACGGCAGGGAACACCGGGTCCCCCAGGGAGGTTCCGGTGGGCATGAAGGTCGACGTCTGGTCCGATGTGGTCTGCCCGTGGTGCTTCGTGGGGCTGGCCAACCTCGATGTGGCCCTGGAGGGCTTCGGTCACGCCGACGAGGTCGACGTCGTGCTGCACTCGTTCCAGCTCGACCCCCGGGCCCGCACCCGGACCCCCGAGGAGAACGTCGCCGGCATCGCCCAGAAGTACGGCTCGTCGGTGGGCGCGATCAAGGCCCGTCAGGCCCACATCATCAGCCTGGGCGCCGAGCGGGGCATCGACTTCCGCTTCGACCAGCAGTGGGGCGGCAACACCTTCGACGCCCACCGCCTGCTCCACCTGGCCCTCGACCGGGGCGTCCAGCGCCAGCTCAAGACCCGCCTGGGTCGGGCCACCTTCACCGACGGCGACCCCATCGGCGACCACGACACGCTGCGCAAGGCATCCGCCGACGTCGGCCTCGACCCGCAGGAGGTCGACGACGTCCTGGCCGGCGACGCCTACGCCGCCGACGTCCTGTCCGACATCGCCGCCGCCCACCAGATGGACGTCACCGGCGTGCCCTTCTTCCTGGTCGACGGGCGTCTGGCCCTCTCCGGCGCCCAGCCGCCCGAGCTCCTGGGCAAGGTGCTCCAGCGGGCCTGGGACGAGTCCCACCCCACCATCGAGCGTGTCGACGGCGCCGGCGGCGCGGAGGAGTGCGGCCCCGACGGCTGCGACCTCTAGCCTCGGCTCGATGCACGTTGCGGCGTTCCTGTTCGCCCGCACCGTGGGCTTCGGCGAGGCCGTCGTCCTCGCCGTGATCATCACCGTCGTGGTGGTGGCCAGCCTGATCGCCTTCCGGCACCGCACCGACGGGGATGCCTGAGGGCGGCGACGCCCGGCCGCCGGCCGTGGTCCGGGCCTGGCGCTGGATCTGGGAGCCGTCGGAGCGCTCGCTCCACGTCGACGCCTGCCCCCGCT
>DATHEV010000290.1:0-5505 GCA_035318405.1 Iamia sp. | reverse complement strand
TAGGAGCCGTCCTGGCCGGTGATGCCGGTGATGAGCGCACGCTTGGTCATGGCGGTCGAGTCTGGTCGTCGGCGAGCGGGCCGTCTGCCAACTGGGTTGGCAGACTGGTCCGATGCCGACCTGGGAACCGATCTGGCCCCCCGCCCCGGCGGGGTCGACCACGCTGGCCGGCCGGATCGCCTCGTTGCGGGGTCAGCGGGGGTGGACCCAGCAGCAGCTGGCCGACCGGCTGGGCATCTCCCGGGTGGCCGTCTCGCACCTCGAGGCCGGCATCAACTCGCCCGACTCCCGCACCGTCGCCCTCCTCGCCGGGCTGTTCCACCTCGAGGCCCACGACCTGGTGGGCGGCACCGACTACCCGGCCGCCAAGGCCGACCGGCTGCCGCTGGTCGTCACCCGCCACACGGAGGTCGAGCACCAGCTGGCGCTGATGGAGGTCGACCTGGCGTGGGTCGAGGGCCCCGACGCGGTGGTGGCCGACCACCGGGTGGCCGAGGCCGTACGGCAGCGCTGGCGGACCACGCTGGCCAAGCTGGCCGGCACCGTCGTCGACCCCGCCGAGACGGCCGAGCTCGAGCGAGCGCGCCGCCGCCTGGCCATCGACGCCGCGTCGTGACCGTCCGGTTCGCGGTGGTGCCGGCCGACGGCGCCACCGACCCCGTCCTGCACGACCAGCTGCTCGGGCTGTGGGTCGACGTGACCAACGACGGCGGCAGCGTCGGCTTCACCGCCCCGGCGCCGGTCGACCAGGTCGCGGCGACGCTCGACGCCCACCTGGCGGCGGTGGCGTCGGGCCGCGATGCCCTCGGCGTGGTGCGCGTCGACGACGGGGCCGCCGTCGGCATGGGCCTGCTGGTCGCCCGGGGCGTCGACCTCTTCGCCCACTGGCGGACGGTCCTGCGGCTGATGGTCCACCCGTCGGTCCAGGGCACCGGGGCCGGCCGGCGAATGGTCGAGGGGCTCCACGACCACGCCCGGCACCTTGGCCTCGAGCACCTCCACCTCAGCGTCCGTGGCGGCGAGGGCCTCGAGCCGTTCTACGAGCGCTTCGGCTACCGCGTCGTGGGCACCCACCCCGACGCCGTTCGCCTCACCCCCGCCGACACGAGGGACGAGCTCTTCATGGTCGCCGACCTGTGACGCCCACGCCCGAGGAGATCGACGCGGCCCGGCTCCGCGACGCCCTGGCGGTGCTGGAGGCGCTGGTGGCCGATCGCGAGCCCCTCGGCCTGCTCGACGACGACGAGCGCCGGCGGCTGCTGGCCGCGGCGGGCGACGTGTTCTCGCCCGACGTCGACCAGCGCCGGCAGCGGATCAAGGCCCGGCGCCGTCAGGAGAAGGCCGACAAGCTCCGGCGTGACGCCGAGGTGCTCGACCGCACCGGGATCCGCTCGCTGCGGGCCCGGCCCGTCTTCACCACCCCGAACGTGTTCGCGCCCGAGGGCCTCGATGCGGTGGCGGCCGAGGCCGGGGCCGACGAGCACGCCGCCGACCACGACCCCACCGACGCCGACGACCGGCACCACTGCTACGTCTGCAAGCAGCACTACGACGAGGTCCACCACTTCTACGACCAGCTGTGCCCGCCGTGCGCGGCGCTCAACTTCGCCAAGCGGACCGAGACCGCCGACCTCCGGGGCCGGGTCGCCCTGCTGACGGGGGGCCGGGTCAAGATCGGCTACCAGGCCGGCATCAAGCTGCTGCGCGCCGGCGCCACGCTGGTGGTCACCACCCGGTTCCCCCGCGACGCCGCCCTCCGCTACGCGGCCGAGCCCGACGCCGCCGACTGGGCCGACCGGCTCGAGGTCATCGGCCTCGACCTGCGTCACACACCCAGCGTCGAGGAGCTGTGCCGCCACCTCGTGGCGACCCACGATCGCCTCGACGTGATCGTGAACAACGCCTGCCAGACGGTGCGCCGCCCGCCCGCCTTCTACCGCCACATGATGGAGCGCGAGCGGGCGTCGGCCCTCGACATGCCCGACGGGGCGCGTGCGCTCCTCGGCGGGCACGACGGGGTGCGGGGCGTCGACATCGTCGACTCCGTCCCCGACGAGGTCGCGGTCGAGCTGGCCGCGGCCGAGCTCTCGCAGGCGATCCTGCTCCCGGAGGACCGGGGGAACGACTCCCGCCTCTTCCCCGAGGGCCGGCTCGACCAGGACCTCCAGCAGGTCGACCTCCGCGACCGGAACTCCTGGCGGCTCCTGCTCCACGAGGTCTCGACGGTGGAGCTGCTGGAGACCCAGCTGGTGAACGCCGTCGCCCCGTTCGTGCTCAACGCCCGCCTCCGGCCGCTGATGGCGGCCACCCCGGGGGCCCACAAGCACATCGTCAACGTCAGCGCCGTCGAGGGCCAGTTCTACCGCCGCTTCAAGACCACCCGGCACCCGCACACCAACATGGCCAAGGCGGCGCTGAACATGATGACCCGCACCTCGGCGGCCGACTACCAGGCCGACGGCATCCACATGAACAGCGTCGACACCGGGTGGGTCAGCGACGAGGACCCGGTCGAGGTGGCCGAGCGCAAGCGGGCCGAGCACGGCTTCCACCCGCCGCTCGACATCGTCGACGGTGCCGCCCGCATCGTCGACCCCATCATCGACGGCCACAACACCGGCACCCACGTCTGGGGCCGGTTCCTCAAGGACTACGCCCCGACGGATTGGTGAGTCTCGTCAGAAGCCTCGCTGCGCTCGTTTCTTCCTCGAACTGATCGGGCTCGCTGCGCTCGCGCTGTCTTCGGCGGCCTCCGCCTCGTTCCTCGCCTCCGGCCGCCCCTTCTGGGGGAGACCCCCAGACCCCCAGCGGCTGCGCCGGGCCTCGTGCGTGGGCGTGCCATCGCCCTTCGTCTGCCGGCCCGTCGTCTGGGCTGGCGGCGCTACCGTCGTCCCCGTGCGGCTGGCGCGTGGGGTTCTGCTGGGAGTGGCGATCTTCCTGCTGCTGTCGATGGGGGGCGCGGTGGTGGCGGCACCGGTGACGTTGCCGCTGCTCGTCCTGGCGGCCCGCTCGACGCCGTCGAACGGGTACCGCATCGCGGCCGCCGTCGTGGCCGGGCTCACCGCCGCCGAGGTGGCCTGGGCGGTCGTCTACGTGACCGTGGGCGAGCAGTCGCCGACGATCTGGCTCCTGCCCGTCCTCGTCGGCATCGCCGTCCTCGCCCTCGTCCCCCGCCTCCGCCGTCCCGTCCTCGCCTGACCTCGCCGTGACCGACCTGGTGGCCCGCTCGGGCGACGTGGCTCTGGCCGGGTGATGCACCCGGGGTCGGGGCCGTCGGACCGCCACAACGACGACCTCTTCGGCGAGGTGCGGCCGCTCTTCCTGGCCGCCGGGGTGGCCGTGGCCTCGTTCGACAAGCGGGGCGTCGGCGGTTCCGGCGGCGACTGGCGCGACGCCGCCATCGAGGACCAGGCCGACGACCTCCTGGCCGCGGTCGCCGCCGTCCGCCACGCCGTCCCGAGCGTCCCCGTCGGCGTCTACGGCCACAGCCAGGGCGGGTGGGTGGTGGTCGAGGCGGCCGGCCGGGCCGACGTCGACCTGGCCTTCGTCGTCAGCAGCTCGGGGCCGGCCGTGTCGATGGTCGACCAGGAGCCCTTCGCCGTCGATCGAGCGCCTCGCCCCGGCCCGGGCCGAGGCCGTGTCCACCGCCTTCGGTCTGATGGTCGACGGCTGGCGCACGGCTGCGACCCACGAGGAGCCCGACGCCCGCCTGCGGGCCGCCGCCGACCCCGACGCCCTGGAGTGGATGGGCCGCAACCTCTGGCCCCCGGGTGGGCCAGTTCCTCAAGGACCACACGGCCACGGATTGGTAGGTCGGGGTCGGACGACGTCCCGGCCCGAGAGAGGCGAGGTCCCACGCGCGCTCGCAGCCCGGCGCAGCGCTGGGGGTCTGGGGGCGCCCCCAGGCGAAGAGCCGTGTGCCCGAGGGACGAGGGCTCCGGCTCTGGGAAGACCTTCGGCGCGAGCGCAGCGAGCACGGTCAGTTCGAGGAGGAAACGAGCGCAGCGAGGCTTCTGACGAGATCAGTCGGGCGGGCCGCCGAAGATGCCGGACTTGAGGACGGCACGGCCGTAGGGGCGGGCGGCCTCCAGGAGACGGGCGCAGCCCTCGTCGCCCAGCGCCTGCCACGGCGGGAGGGCGGCGGCATCGGTGCGGTCCTCGATGCGCTGGCGCAGCTCCTTGCCCTCGGCGGTGAGGTGGTCCTCGTCGTCGATGAGGCCCCGGGCCCGCACGCGATCCTTGGCCGCGGCCCACTCCTCGTCGGAGAAGCCGCGGGTGCGCTGGAGGATCCACTCGGGCAGGCCGAACTCGTCGCTGGCGGCATGGGTCACGAGGACGTCGCCGTTGTCGAGGTTCTCCAGCGTCAGGGCGGCGACGTGGCCGTCGCCCCGGTGCTCGCGCAGGAGGGTGATGGCGTGGAACAGCTGGAGGTGGGGCTCGTCCGGCCACGGCAGCCCGGCATGGGCGGCGAAGAGGGGCCGGCCCTCGTGCCGACAGGCCTCGGCCGCGGTGCGTGCCAGCGCGGCGGCCTCGGCCAGCTCGGCGTCCTCCACGGCCGCGCCCAGGATGCGGCGCAGGGTGGCGTCGGCCCCGCGGAGACGGGCGGCCAGGACCTCCGCCGGCGTGGTGATGTCCCACGCCGCCGGCAGGGCGTTCCGCACGAGGTGGGGCTGGAAGTTGAAGAAGGTGGCGATGACGACCTCGGGGCCCACGGCGCCCATGGCCGCGGCCCGGGAGGCGAAGTAGCCGTCCTGGCCGGTGAGCCCGAGGGTGGCGTACTCCTCGGCCGCCTCGGGCGAGAAGTAGATGAAGCCGTGCAGGGGCTCGAGCCGCTGGTACAGGTGCCGGGCGGTGGGGGCGTCGACCATGGCCGAACCCTAGGCCCGGGCTCCGGCGCTCGCCCGGGTGCGACCGGCCCGAGAGGGGTCGGTCAGACGCCGAGCAGGAGGTCCTCGAGCCGGTCGAGGGCCCGCCCGGCGTAGCCCCGCCACATCCGGGCGAACACGGGGAGGACGGCGGCGCCGGCCGCCGACGCGGGGTGCACGGTCCACGCCCACTCGATGCGGCACCCGGTGCCCACGGGGGCGAACCGCCACGCCCCCTCGACCCGGGCGATGAGGGGCTTCATGGGCCCGCTCTGCGGCCTCAGGTCGTAGGTGAACTCGGTCGGCGCCTCGACCGACGTCAGCTCCTCGCGCATCTCGCCGCCGTCGCCGGTGTGGATGGTGCGGACCTGGCCGGTCGTGGCCCAATCGCCGTCCTGCTCGACCCGCACGATGGGCGGCAGGGCGAGGTAGCGCCGGTCGAACAGCTCGTCCAGCGGGGTGGCCAGGGTGCGGGCGAAGGCGTCCCCGACGGCGATCGGGTAGGTCCGGGAGCGGGACATGGTCCGGGGCGACGGCATCAGCGGACCTCGGAGACCTCGTAGCGGACGTGCTGGCCGTCGAAGGTGCCCTTCGAGACGGCCTGGACCAGGTTGAGCCAGGCGTAGCGCTCGTCGCCGGT
>DATHEV010000289.1:0-6117 GCA_035318405.1 Iamia sp. | reverse complement strand
CGCCACCTCCGCCGGGCTACCCGCCCGGTGGGTACCCGCCGGCCGAGAAGGGCGGGAGCGGCGTCATCATCGCCGTCGTCGCCGTGGTGCTGGTGCTCGTCCTGGGCGGGGGCGCGGTCGCCTTCTTCCTGACCCGCGACTCGGGCGACGACGAGGCCGACGACCCGCCGTCGACCACCACGGAGGACGACGGGCCCGAGGCCGAGCCCCTCCTGCTCCAGCAGGCCAGTGACGCCGGCCCCGATCCCTTCGGCGCCTCGTTCACCGACAGCGACCTGCCCGAGCTGTCCAACGCCGCCCGCAGCTCCGCCCTGGAGCGGCGGTCCCAGCTGACGGCCGACAGCAGCGGCGCCCTGCTGGGCACCGGCGACACCCCCGGCCTCTACGGCGGGTCGCGCGACAACCGGGTCTGCGACGCCCTGGCCATCGCCGACTTCCTGGAGGGGGAGGCCGAGAAGGGGGCCGCCTTCGCCGAGGTCCTCGGCATCGAGACCGGCGACATCCGCGACTACCTCGGCAGCCTCACCCCCGTCGTCCTGGCCTCCGACACCTGGGTCACCAACCACGGCTTCGCCGACGGCGAGGCCACCTCGTTCCAGGCCGTGCTCGAGGCCGGGACAGCCGTGCTGGTCGACGACACCGGCGTGCCCCGCGTCCGCTGCTCGTGTGGCAACCCGCTGACCCCGCCCGACCGCGAGGGCCGCTCGACCGACGCCACCGACGGCGCGGACTGGGAGGGCTACGAGCCCGACCAGGTCACCGTGGTCTCCCCCGGGTCCCAGCTCTCGACGATCACGCTGATCGACGTCGAGAGCGGCGAGGAGTTCGACCGGGCGGTGGGGGCGGGCCAGAGCGGCGACGTCCAGGTCACCCTCCAGTGGACCGGCGACGCCGACCTGGACCTGCACGTCTTCGATCCCGAGGAGTTCGAGATCTACTTCGGGACCGAGACCAGCCCCAGCGGGGGCGAGCTCGACGTCGACGTCATACCGGGCTGCGACACCCCGCCCGAGTCCCACACCGAGAACGTCTTCTGGGCCACGGGCACGGCGCCGGGCGGCGACTACCGGGTGGTGATCGAGAACTACGACGGGTGCGACGCCGAGACGACGGAGTTCGACCTCCAGGTCGTCATCGACGGCGTGGTCGAGATCTCCGAGACCGGCTCGGTCGCCCCCGACGCCGAGGGCGCGCCCTACCCCTTCTCCGTCGCATGACGGAGCCGGTGTCGCCCCCGGCGACCGACCCGCGGCCGGGCCTCGACCGGCCGGTGCGCGTCGGAGCCGTCGTGATCGTGGCCGCCGCCATGGTCGTCCACGCCGCCTGGTGGTGGCTGGAGGGCCTCGACTGGGGCAGCGACTTCCAAGGGACCTACGACGGCCTCCACGACGACCTGGCCGACCCCTGGTTCTGGTCGCTGGAGGTCGGGTGCGTGGCCGTGGTGGTGTTCATCGGCGTCGGTGCCCTCGTCGCCCTCACCCGCCGCCGGCGGCGCGGCGCCCTGGTCGTCCTCGCCGCGGCCGTCGTGGCGCTGGTGCAGATGGCGTCCATCCGCCTGCTGCTGCCGTCGCGCGCCGAGTCGAACCTGCCGTCCGCAGCCAGCGGGGACTGCTGCACGAGCCCGAGCGGCGAGATCGACGTCGTCGACGCCGCCTTCCTCCGGGCCCTCGCCCTGGCCGTGTTGATGGTCGTCATCGGGGCCGTGGTGGCGAGCCGCCTGCGGGGGCGGCCCTCGTGACGGCGACCGACTGGAACCCCGTCCTCCGCGCCGAGCTGGAGCAGCCGTACTTCGCCGACCTGCGCTCCTTCGTCGACGGCGAGCGCCGCCAGCATCAGGTGTTCCCCCCGGCCGAGGACGTCTTCTCCGCCCTGCACCTCACGCCCTACGCCGACGTCAAGGTCCTCATCCTCGGCCAGGACCCGTACCACGGCCCGGGCCAGGCCCACGGGCTGTGCTTCTCGGTGCGGCCCGGCGTCGAGGTCCCGCCGTCGCTGGTCAACATCTACAAGGAGCTGGAGTCGGACCTCGGGCTGCCCCGGCCCGGCCACGGCAACCTCGACGCCTGGGCCCGCCAGGGCGTGCTGCTGCTCAACGCCACGCTCACCGTCCGGGCCCGCCAGGCCGCCTCGCACCAGGGCAAGGGCTGGGAGACGTTCACCGACGCCGTGATCCGGGCCGTCGACGCCAAGCCCGAGCGGGTGGTGTTCATCCTCTGGGGCAGCTCCGCCCGGCGGAAGAAGGTGCTGGTCGACCCGTCCAAGCACGTGGTGATCGAGTCGCCTCACCCGTCGCCGCTCAGCGCTCACCGGGGCTTCCTGGGCAGCCGCCCGTTCAGCCGGGCCAACGCCGCCCTGGTGGCCGCCGGCCGCCAGCCCGTCGACTGGTCGATCCCGCCCCTCGTCTAGGGCAGCGTCACCTCGATCGGCACGGCGGCGATGGTCGTGCCCTGGCCGACGAGCCAGCCGAGCACGCACCCGGTGTCCGAGCAGGCGCCCGCCGGCAGGGTGAAGGCGAACACCTTGCGCTCGAGGGTGAAGGTGCCATCGGCGGCCACCCACGTCGAGACCGACCCGTAGCCACAGCTGGCCGCGTTCGGCCCCTGGCCGTCGCCGGGGCACTGGGCCAGCTCCGATCCGATGTCGCGGCCGGGCGGGAAGCCGGTGCCGCGCACCGTCACCGTCTGCTGGTGGAGGTAGGGGCCGGGCGGATCGAGAGTGAGCGCGGGGGTCGGGGCCACGACGCCGGCGGCGAAGGTGATCGGGCCCGACGCCGCCGAGCGCGGCCCCGTCATCTCCTCCACGAGGAGGTGGCAGGGTTCGATCGTGCAGTCGACGGGGCCCTGCACCGTGTAGGCGGCGGACCGGACCGCCACCCGCAGATCGAGCCGACCGTCGTCGTCGGTCGTCGCCGAGGTGACCTGGGTGTCGCAGGGCGCCTCCGGTCCCTCGGCGTCGGCGCACTGGCGCACCATCACCGACGTCCGGGGCCGGAGGCTGCTCGCCCGGAGCACGACCTCGTCGCCGTCGCCCACCCCGTCGGCGGCCTCGAGCGTCGCCACCGGCTCGGGCAGGGGGTCGGGCCGGAACGACAGGGGCACGACGATCCCGCGGCCCGGCAGGCTGTAGGGCGCCAGCACGAGCAGGCAGCCGGCCGCCTCGAGGGCGCAGTCGTAGGGTTCCGACCTCGAATCGGCGCCCGACAGGCGCAGGAGCCGACCCACGCGCACGTGCATCTGCTCGGTCACCAACGGGGCCACCCCGGGGTCCTCGTCCACCGCGGTCACGGCGGTCGGGTCGCAGCCCGCCGCCGCGCTGGTGTCGGACCGGACGTTGCCCCGGCACATGAACGCCACCGTCCCGTCGGGCACGTGCTCCAGCCCGTCGACCGCGATCTGCACGGTGTCCCCGTCGGCCAGCCGCTGGCGGGGCACGACGGCGACGGACACGCCGGTGACGCCCCCGATGGCCACCGCCGCCGGCAGGTCCCCGTCGGCGACGGGCAGCAGGGTCGTGGTCGTCGCCACCGGCTCCTCGGCCGGGCGGACCAGGGTGGCGGCCGGGCGGTCCGACGGCGGGCGGGGGTCATCACCGTCGATGACGACCAGCGCGGTGACGACCACCACCACCGGTGCGCCGACGACCACGAGCCACCGACGACACCGCCGCCACCGGGCCCGCCGTCGGACCGCGCCGGCGTCGGGCTCGGCGCCGGGTGGCCGGGAGGCGAGGGGCGGCAGGTGGTCGTCGGCGGCGCTCACACCCCCCCGAGTCGTGGGGCGACGGTGGCGTTGGGTCGGTGGCCTAGGTTCCGCCGATGGACGTCGGCGTCGCGCTGCCCACGATGGCGCCCGGGTACGGGCCGGGGACCACCGTCGACTGGAGCCGGGGGATCGATGCCGGGCCCTTCTCGAGCGTGTCGGCGGGGGAGCGGATCACCTTCGACAACCCCGAGATCGCCACCACGCTGGCTGCCGCCGCAGCGGTGACCGAGCGGGTCGAGGTCATCGCCAACATCTGGATCCTGCCCCTGCACCCGCCGGCGCTGGTCGCCAAGCAGGTCGCCACCCTCGACCACCTGGCCGGCGGGCGCTTCACCCTCGGCGTCGGGGTCGGCGGCCGGGGCCACGACTACCGGGCCGCCGAGGCGCCCTACGAGCGCCGCCACGCCCGGCTCGACGAGTGCGTGGCCGAGGTGCGCCGGCTGCTGGCGGGTGAGCCGCCCTTCGCCGGGGCCGACCCGGTGGGGCCGCCGCCGGTGCGGGAGGGCGGCGTCCCGATCCTGGCCTCGCCCATGGGGCCCCGCTCGATGGCCCGGGCGGCGACGTGGGCCGACGGCATCACCGGCTTCAGCGTGGCCGGCCGGGGCGAAGAGATGCGCCGCACCAACGAGCTGGCCGACACCGTCTTCGCCGAGGCCGGCCGGCCCCCGCCGCGCAAGCTGAGCGGCTGCTTCTACGTCCTCGGCGGCGACGACCCGCTCGCCACGCTCCGGGCGTTCGCCACCCGCTACCTGGCCATCTTCGGCGCCGAGTTTGCCGCTGCCATGGCCGCCGAGTGCTGGGTCGCCACCCCCGACGACCTCCGCCAGCTGCTCGACGACGCCCAGGCCGCCGGCGTGGACGAGCTGGTCCTGGTGCCCGGCACCGTCGACCGCGCCTGCCTCGACGCCACCGCCGAGGTCGTCGCCTCCCACTAGGGCAGCTCGATCACGTTGCCCGCTGCGTCCCGGTGCTTGATCGGCCAGGGCGTCGCGGGATCCTCCATGAAGTCGAGCTCCAGCCCGTGGAGGGCGTAGAAGCGGCCGTCGGGCGAGATGGTCAGGCTGGGCAGCTCGACCACGCCGTCGGGGCTCTCCACGAACGTCTCCACCGCTCCCGGCGGTCGGGCCCCGACGAGGATCCAGTCCTGCGGGCCCCCGTCCGGGTTGGGGCTGAGCTCGAAGCCGATCCCTGAGGCGGACCCGTCGTCGGGACTCCCGGGCCAGCCGGGCAGCTCGTTGTCCATGCCGACCTTCACGCCGTCGGCGAAGGCCCGCATCAGGCCGTCCTCGACCTCCACTCGGTAGGTGCGCCCGTCGACCAGCGGCCCCTCCCAGCTCATCTGCTCCATCGGCGCCACGGTCGTCGTGGGCTCGGTGGCCGGGGGCTCGGTGGTCGCGGGCTCGGTGGTCGCGGGCGGCGGGTCGGCGGGGGCGGTCGGGTCCCCGTCGCCGGGAGGATCGAGGGGGACCGTCAGGTCGCCGTCGGAGATGAGCTCGCCCTGGGCCGTGCAGAAGGCGGTCCGCCACTCGACGCCGTCGGACGCACCGACATCGGGCAGGGCGAACACGGTGCCGTCGGGGGACAGCACCACGCCCTCCGAGTGGATCGTCCCGTCGGGGCCGACGGCGCCGATGGCGGCGGCCTCCGGCCGGCGTCCGCCGAGGAGGATCCCCGTGTCGCCGACGGGGATCCAGCTGCCCTGCCCGAGGCCGACGAGCCGGGCCGTGCCGAGGTCCTCCCCCTCGACCGAGACCTCGATGCCGCCCTCGTCGTGGGTCATGGTGAAGGTCCGGCCGTCGGCCATGGTGCCGGTCCACTCGGCATCGGTGCCCTCGGCGGTCGGCATCGGGCCGGCGGCCAGGAGGGTCGCGCAGGGCTCGCCGGGCGCTCCGGCGACGCCGGATGGGTCGAGGCGGACGGCATCCCGGACCCGCTCGACCAACGATCGCACCTGGTCGACGTAGTACGCCTGGTCGAGGTCGGCGGTCACGAAGTCCTCCGTGTCGTCCTCGGGGAGCAGGGGCACCTCGACGGCCACCTTCACCAGGTTGCAGTCGCCGCCGTCGACCAGGGTGGTGAACCCCACGACGAGCACGGAGGGCTCGCTGATCCTGGTCCCGTCGCCCCGCCGGGTCCCGCCGGATGTCCCGCCGATGTGGACGGCGGTCGCGACGTCGCCGCCGACGGAGGGCCCGACCCCGATGAGGACGTCCCTGTCGTCGACGCCGATGCGGCCCCAGCTGGATGCGGGGCCCATCTCGGGCGCGCTGAAGAGGGGCAGACCCGGCTCCTGCTCGGTGACCGCCACGGGGACCGGCGGGGGCAGGTCGGGGTCGTCGAGGACGAACGGGCAGTG
>DATHEV010000288.1:0-2255 GCA_035318405.1 Iamia sp. | reverse complement strand
GCGGTAGCTGACCTCGTCGAAGCGGCCGCCGTACCCGCCCGGGATCGACCCCAGGCCCATGGCCGTCCCCGGCAGCTCGACGGCCTGGGTCAGCACGACGGCCCCGTTGACGAGGACGTCGACCTGCCCGGCGGTGACGTGGACGCCGATCACGGCTCGCCCGCCCTCGGTCGCCGTGAGCTTGCTGTTGCCCACGACCTCGCGGCCGGCCTCGGTCACGTGGACCAGGAAGAAGGTCGAGAAGCCGGGAGCGGCGACCACCGTGAAGTAGTCGTCGGGCCCGGCGGCGCCGAACGCCAGGCCGTTCCCGTTGGCCAGGGTGGCCAGCCGGACCTGGAGCCGGTAGCTCTCGAGACCCGGGTCGAAGGTGGCCAGGCCCACGCCGTCCTCGCCCTCGACCGCGTCGAGACGGGCGACGCCGTCCGCCACCGACCAGGAGCCGGACCGGATCTCCCAGGGGCTGCCGTCGGGGGCCACGCCCAGCCCTTGGGCCTGGGCCTCGTCGAAGGCGGACGCGCCGTCGACCCCGGCCACCAGCTCCTGGTCCTCGCCGGGGCCGACCGGCGCCGTCTCGACCGGTCCGGCCGGAGCCGCCGAGCCCTGGGCGGTGACCGCGGTCTCGTTCGAGCCGCCGTCGCCGCCGCCGGCGGTGTCGTCGTCGTCGCCCCCGCCGAGCAGGACGGCCGCCAGGAGGGCGACCACCAGCACGGCCACCGAGAGGGCGATGACCCCGGTGCGGCCCTTCCACCAGTCGGTGCCGTCGCCCGAGCCGGCGAAGCCACCGGGCTCGAAGGCATCGGGCTCGAAGGCATCGGGCTCGCCGATGACGCCCGCCGCGACCGGGGGGTCCGTGGCCGGCGGGGTCGGGGTCGTGGTGACGTCGCCGTCGGCGCCGTCGCCCTCGATGTCGAAGCCCAGCTCGTCGAGATCCTGGACCAGCGTGGTGGTGTCGACGTCCAGCCCGACGCCGTCGAGGGCCTGGTGGAGGTCGGCCAGCGTCAGCTCGGGACGGCGGGTCAGGGCCAGCTCGAGCACCCTGCGCCGGTCAGCAGCCTCGTCGGCGCGATCGTTCAACCTTCTAGACCTCCTGGCCGGACCCCGAGACGCGGCACAGTAACGCGCCGTCGCCGTCAGGCCGGCAGGGCGAGATCGACCACCAGGTCGTCGAAGGTGCCGAACGCCCCGCCCGGAGCCACGGCCAGGCCGACGCGGGTGCTGTCCACGCCGTCCTCGTAGGTGGCGACCACGGCGCCGCCGGCGAGCAGCTCGACGTGCGTCCCGACGATGTGGATCCCCAGCCGGAGTCCGGGGCCGAGCTCGGACTGCTGCGAGTGGAGGACGAAGGAGACCTCGCCGTCCTCGACCCGGTAGAGGGCGATGGTGGGGAACCCGGCGGCCGGGGCCCACAGGAAGTAGGACCCGTCGTCGACGGAGAAGGCCAGGCCGGTCTCGTCGTAGGCGTCGGGCAGGGCCACCTCCATGCGCAGGTCGCGCTGGCTGGCATCGACGGTGAGCAGCGCACCCTGGTCCTCGTCGGGGTCGTAGGCGCCGACGACCCGGGCGTCGAGCACCGACCACGTCCCCACGTCCTCCCGCCAGCGTCGGCCCTCGCCCACCGCCGGCAGCACGGAGGTCTCCTCGTCGAAGGGGAGGGAGGCGTCGCCGCCTCCGGCCAGCGCCGGATCGGCCCCGGGTCCCACCGGCGCCGTGGGGGCCGGGCCCGTGGGCCGCTCGGCCTCCTCGGCGGCCTCGGCGGCGTCGGCCGCCGAGCGCGTCTGGGCCCGCGCCGTCGCCGTCCCCGACCCCCCGGCCAGGGCGATCACGACCGCGGCCAGGACCGGCACCAGGCCGAGGAAGGGCACGACCATGCGGCCCCGACGCCTCCACCCGACGAGCCGCTCGCCCCTCGCCCGCCCCCGCCCCTCCCCGACGACGAGGGCCTCCTCGTCGTCGTCGTCCCTCTCCGCCTCGGCCTCGGGCTCGGCGGCCTCCCGCTCCGGGTCGGTCGCGGCGACCTCGGCCTCGTCGAGTGGGGCCTCGTCGACGACGTCGAAGCCGAGGTCGTGGAGCTCGGCGAGAAGCGTCTCCTCGTCGACCCCCAGCCCGAGCCGTTCGAGGGTGACGTGGAGCTCGTCCAGGTCGAAGTCGGGGCGGGCGTCGAGGGCCCGCTCCAGGGTGCGCCGCCGGCGCTCGACCAGGTCGGGGTCAGGGGGCATGCCGGGCCGTCACGTCGCTCAGGGCGTCAGGACGCGGTA
>DATHEV010000287.1:0-2514 GCA_035318405.1 Iamia sp. | reverse complement strand
AGCAGCACCACGCCGCTCGCGCCGAACAGCCCGCCCAGGGCGCCGAGGAGGATGTCGCGGGGCGCCACGACGGCCGCCGGGAGCAGCGGCAGGGCCACGAGGAGGGCGGCGAAGCCGGCGGTCTGGGTGCCGAAGGCGACGGCCAGGGCCGCCCGCCGTCGCGACGCCAGCCCGCCCAGGAAGTCGGCGGAGCCGAACACCATGGCAGCACCCAGCGCGAGCACGATGGACATCGGACGACCCTCCTCGGATCACTGCATTGGACCGGCCGGTGCAGTGTAGAGGTCGATCACCACACTGCACCACGTGGTTCATCACAGTGCCCTACCGGTGGTGCGGCGGTAGCGTGGGGGGCGTGCCCGAGCCCGACGTCGTGGCGGCTGCGATCGCCCGCAACACGCGGAAGCTGCGCGCCGAGCGCCAGTGGTCGCTCGAGACCCTGGCGGGCCGCTCCGGCGTCAGCAAGGGGATGCTCGTCCAGATCGAGCAGGCCCGCACCAACCCCAGCATGGGGACGCTGTGCCGGGTGGCCGACGCCTACGGCGTGACCCTCGCCCAGCTGGTCGAGCTGTCCGACACCGCCTCGGTGCGGGTCGTCGACGCCGACGAGGTCATCCGGCTGTGGGCCGGCGAGGAGGGCTCGGCCGGCGACCTGCTGGTCGGCGTCGACCGCCGGGAGCACGTCGAGCTGTGGCGGTGGACCCTGGCCCCCGGCGACAGCCACGAGTCCGAGGGCCACATGGAGGGGACCCGGGAGATGCTGGCCGTGCTCTCCGGGACGCTGACCCTCGAGGTCGCCGACCAGAGCTACACGGTGCGAGCCGGCGGGGCCGTCATCTTCGACGGCCACCGCGACCACGTCTACCGCAACGCCCACAAGCGCCCGCTCGACGCCGTCCTCGTCGTGATCCAGCCCTCCACCGGCGACCCCGCCCTCCCCAGCCACCCCGGCTGACACGGGGGGCGGGCCGGCGTACGCTCCCGGCACCGAGCGACACGGACGACAGCCCCGGGGGGCACCATGGCCGGCAAGGACACCTACGAGGTCGTGCGGGAGACCGAGGTCGATGCTCCGTCGGCCGTCATCCACGACCTGATCGTCGACTTCCACGAGTGGGTGAGGTGGTCGCCGTGGGAGGACCTCGACCCCGACCTCCAGCGCACCTACTCGGGCGCCGACCGGGGTCTCGGCGCCGTCTACGAGTGGAGCGGCAACCGCAAGGCCGGCCAGGGCCGGATGGCGATCACCGGCGACGAGCCCCTCGAGGTCGCAGTGGACATCACCTTCCTCAAGCCGTTCAAGGCCTCCAGCGTGGCGACCTTCGAGCTGACGCCGGCCGGATCCGGCACCAAGGTCACCTGGCGCATGGTCGGGCAGAAGACCCTCGCCACCAAGGTCATGGGCATCTTCACCAGCATGGACAAGATGATCGGCCCCGACTTCGAGAAGGGCCTGGCCCGCCTCAAGTCCACCGCCAGCACCTGACCTCTGCGTTTCGCGGTGGGCGGCCCGTGCAGGGTGCGCCGGTGCCCGAGGAGAGCTCCCCGCCCGAAGACGTCTTCACCGACGTCCTCCGCACCCTCGGCCGCGCCGCCGAGGCGGGCGGGATCGACACCGAGGTGGTCGAGCGGCTCCGCCACCCCCGGTCGATCCTCCAGGTCGCCATCCCCGTGCGGCTCGACGACGGGTCGCTCCGCACCTTCGACGGCTACCGGGTGCGTCACGACGACACCCGGGGCCCGGGCAAGGGCGGCATCCGCTTCCACCCCGACGTCAGCCTGTCGCAGGTCAAGGCCCTCGCCCTCTGGATGACGCTCAAGTGCGCGCTGGTCGACATCCCCTTCGGCGGGGCCAAGGGCGGTGTGGTGGTCGACCCCAAGGAGCTGTCCCCGCTCGAGCTGGAGCGGCTGAGTCGGGGCTTCGTCGTGGCCCTCGGTGACTTCGTCGGGCCCGACACCGACATCCCGGCGCCGGACGTCTACACGAACGAGATGGTGATGGGCTGGATGGTGGACGAGTACTCGCGGGCCCGCGGCCGGCGGGTCCCGGCCATGATCACCGGCAAGCCCATCGCCCTCGGCGGCAGCCAGGGCCGGGACCAGGCCACCGGCCGGGGCGCCTACGAGGCCATCACGGTCGTCGCCGAGCGCGAGGGCTGGGAGCCGGGCGCGACGACGGTCGCCGTCCAGGGCTTCGGCAACGCCGGCCGCAGCGTGGCCCGGCTCCTCCACGCCGACGGGTACCGGGTCGTCGCCGTCAGCGACTCGCGGGGCGGCATCTGCGCCGCCGACGGGCTCGACATCCCCGTCATCGCCGACCAGAAGGCGGAGCGGCGGGAGCTCGACGCCGTCTACTGCGACGGTGCCGTGGGCGACACCGAGGGCGCCGACCAGATCACCAACGAGGACCTGCTGGCCCTCGACGTCGACGTGCTGATCCCGGCCGCGCTCGAGGGCGTGATCACCGAGGACAACGCCAAGGAGGTCCGGGCCGGCTGGGTCGTCGAGGTGGCC
>DATHEV010000286.1:0-3901 GCA_035318405.1 Iamia sp. | reverse complement strand
GGCCGCCCCGGCCGTCGTCGCCCTGGGCCTGGCGGCCTGCGGCGGCGGCACCGACGTGTCGAAGGAGGACCTCTCCTCCGAGCTCCAGGAGGGGGGCGACCTCTCCGAGGCCGAGGCGAGCTGCGTGACCGATCGGGTCTTCGACGAGCTCGAGCAGGACCAGATCAACGAGCTGTACACCGCGGACGACGACGATGCCCTCGACGCCGAGACCGCCCAGCTCTTCACCGCCGTCGGGGTGGAGTGCGCCGAGGGCGGGTGACCTCCCCCGCCGTAGGGTCGAGCGCATGAGCCCGCGTCGCCACGCCGGGACGGCCTACGTCGTCACCCCGCCGGGCGGCGAGGGCCCGGGTGTCCTGGTGCTCCACGCCTGGTGGGGGTTGACGCCGTTCTTCAAGGGCGTGGCCGACCGCCTGGCCGACGCCGGCTTCGTCGCCCTCGCCCCGGACCTGTTCGCCGGCGAGACGGCCTCGACCCCCGACGAGGCCGAGGCCCTCCAGGCCACCTCGAGCCCCAACGAGACCGCCGCGCTGGTGCTGTCGGCGGCCGGCGCCCTCGATGGCCTCCCGGCCACCACGGGCCCCGGCATCGGCGTCGTCGGGTTCTCGATGGGCGGCTCGTGGGCGCTGTGGGCGGCCACCCGGCTGCCCGAGGTCGTGGGCGCCGTCGTCACCTTCTACGGCACCACCGACCTCGACCCCGAGCCGGGTCGGGCCGCCGTCCAGGCCCACTTCGCCGAGCTCGACGAGCTGGTCAGCGATGACGAGAAGGTGACCCTCGAGGCCGAGCTCCGCCTGCTCGGCCGCCCCGTCGAGGTCCACCACTACTCCGGCACCGGCCACTGGTTCTTCGAGGACGACCACGTCGCCGCCCACGACCCGATCGCCGCCGAGCTGGCGTGGGAGCGGACGATCGACTTCCTCCACCGCCACCTCGACCCGCCCGAGGGCGCCGCCGACGGCACCGACCCGTCGGCACCGCCGGACGCTCCCTAACGTGGCGTCCGTGCGCGCCCATCCGTCCGTCCCCGCCCGCCTCCTCCGCACCGCCGCCACCCTGGCCGTGGTGGCCGGGCTGGCCGTCGGGGCCGCGGCCTGTGGCGGCGACGACGACGCCGGCGACGGCGGCTCGGATCCGTCGCTGATCCCACCCGAGACCACCGACGCCGAGCCCACCGACTCCGAGCCCACCCCGTCGAGCGCCGACACGACGGCCAGCACGCCCGCCAGCACCGAGCCGAGCCGGCCCACGGCCTTCACCGGCGCGGCCCGCGACGCCGTCAACGAGCTGAAGGCGGCCTGGGAGGCGGGCGATCGGGGCCGCGCCGCCACCATCGCCCCCGGCGCCGTCGTCGAGGCCCTTTTCGTCGTCCCGCCCGACGGGTTCGAGATCCAGGGCTGCGACACCGGCGAGTTCGACACCAGCACCTGCACCTTCCGCAACCGCAGCACCGAGGCGTTCATCGTGGTGGCCGCCATCCGCTCCGATGCCGGCTGGCAGATCGACACCATCGACGTGAACGCGGACTGATGCGCGCGTCCTGAATGGGATGGGGCCCGATCGGGGTCTCTGGGGGTGTGGGGAGCGAGGTGGTGACCGGAGACGAGGCCCAGGCCGAGCCGTTCGGCGATCTCGTCGCTCGGGTCGAGCCGCGGCTCCGGCGTGTGCTCGTCGCTCGCCACGGGCCCGACGTCGGCGTCGACCTCACGGCCGACGTCATGGCCTGGGCCTGGGAGCACCGGGACCAGCTGGCCGACATCGACAACGTGGTCGGCTACCTCTACCGCGTCGCCCAGTCCCGCAGTCGGCGCTACCACCGGTGGCGGGACCGGACTCCCTCCTACGCCACGCCCCCCGACACCGCCGCCCCGCCCGACCGGAGGGACGCCCAGCTGACGCTGCTGGCCCTGTCCCACCTGCCGGCGGAGCAGCGGATGGCCGTCCTGCTGGTCAAGGCGCACCGCTGGACCTACCGCGAGGTCGCCGAGGTGCTGGGCGTCCCGACCACCACCGTGACCAACCACGTCACGCGGGGCCTGGCCGCCCTGCGCGCCCACCTCCAGGAGGACGCACCGTGACCCTCTCCGACACCGACCTCGACGCCCGCCTGCGGGCCGCCGGCGCCCTCCTCGACGAGCAGGCCGACGAGCGGGTGGCGGCCCGGGAGCGGCGCCGCTCCGGCGATCGCCGCCCGGTCCTCGCCGCCGCCGTCCTCGTGGTCCTCGCCCTGGCCGGCGTGGCCGTGGTCGTCACCCGCGGCGGGGACGACGGCACCCGCGTCGACACCGGGACGACCACGACCCCCACCACCGACCGGTCGCCGACGACCAGCACCACGACGGAGGTGTCGCCCGAGGCCATCAGCGCCCTCGGCGGCACCGGGGTGATCATCACGCTGGACGGGCTCGTCGACCTGGCGACCGGCGAGACGACGCCGCTGGTGACGGCGAACAACCCGCTGAGCGCGTCCCCCGTGGGCGTCCCCGACGGCGCCGGCGGCGCCTACTACCTGTCCCACGACGAAGAGGCCGATCCCGTCGACGAGGACGACTTCGGGCGCATGGACCTGCGCCACCTCGGCGCCGACGGCACCGACGAGGTGATCGAGCCCGGCGTGCGGTCCTTCGCCCGGCGGGCCGACGGGGCGCTGGCCGTGGCCGTCCCCCTGGAGCCGATCATCCGCAACGGGGGACCCTGGCTGACGAGGATCGAGGTCGTCGCCCCCGACGGGTCGCGGACGACGTGGACCACGGAGGCCGGCGAGTACGGGGTCACGGCCTGGGCCGGCGAGCGCCTCCTCGTCGAGCGGGGGATCGACGAGACCGAGGCCCACGACGTCCTGGTCCTCGACGGCCCCGACGAGATCCGCGTCCTGTCGTCCTACGCCAACCTGGGCGCCATCGGCCCCGACGGCACGTGGGTGATCCTGAGCGGTCTCGAGCCGGGCGAGAGCGTGGAGCACGACGTGGCACCGCCGCCGTCCCCGCCTCGCGTGCTGGACCTGGCGTCCGGCGAGACGATCGGGACGGTCGACATGGGCGACCGGACCATGGGCTTCTTCAGCCTCACCTGGGACGGCGACGACCGGCTGGTGGCCGCCACCTCCACCACCGGCCCCCCCCATCTCGGACTGGTCGTCGAGCTGTCGGTCCGCCCGGGCGGCGACGGCACCGTCACCGTGCAGGAGACGCGCACGCGAGAGCTCGACCCCCGCACCTTCAGCCCCGACGTCGCCTGGGCCGGGCCCGACGGGACGATCATGGCCCTGGCCCCGACGTCGGATCAGCGGTACCAGGCCCGCCTCTACCTCTGTCCCGCCGACGGCAGCGCGTGCGCGCTCCACGAGCTGCCGGTGGCCGACTACGGCCGCCGCGACCGCTTCACCAACCCCAGCCGCCCGGCGCCCGGGGGCTAGTGCCCGGGGGTGTAGGGCGGGGCGACGCCCCAGCCCCAGCGGGGGACGGGCGCGTCCTCGACGACGGCGGCGTCGGGGGCCGAGTTGGAGAGCGCCAGACGGGTGCCCCACTCGACGTAGGCGACGAAGGCGGACCGGAACTCGGGGTCGTCGGGCAGGCCGGCGTCGTCGGCGGCCCGGCTCATCAGGGTGGCGAACCGGAACCGCTGCTCGGCGGTGATGCCGAGGCCGCGGTGGTGGTCGAGCATCCGGCGGTAGCCGCCCCGCTGCTCGGTGTAGACCGGCGGGCCGCCCATGACCTCGGCCCACCAGAGCGTGACGTCGGCGCGGTGCTGCTCGCTGACCCCGCCGGGGAACATGGGGCTGAGCAGGTCGTCGCCCTCGACCCGGTCGTAGAAGGCGTCGAGCAGCCGCCGGAACGCCGGGGTGCCGCCGGCCCACTCGTACAGCGTCGGGTCGTCAGCCATCGACCACCTCGGAGGCCAG
>DATHEV010000285.1:0-3770 GCA_035318405.1 Iamia sp. | reverse complement strand
CCTGTGGAACTACGTGCTGTTCCCGTTCGGCAACTTCCTGGTCGAGTTCTTCGGGCCGATCCTGGCGAGCATCGGCAACTTCCTCACCACCGTGCTGTCGGTGGCGTTCCAGCTGGTCATCACGACGGCCCAGTACCTCTGGCAGACCATCCTGGTGCCGCTGGGCGGGTACCTGGCCGGGGCGTTCTCGTCAGCGCTCAACATCGCAAAGGCCGCGTTCCAGACCGTCGCGGACGTGGTCGGCGTGGTCGGCGGCGCGATCGGCGACCTGATCTCCGCCGCCATCGGGCCCCTAACCACCATCCTCCAGGTGGGGCTCGGGTTCTGGATCGGGGTGGTGTCGACCGCGTTCGACATCATGGGCGGCGCTATCGACATCGTGTCGGGCACCATCGAAACGCTCATCGGGTGGATCTCCGACGCCATCGGCTGGGTCCAGGACCTCATCGACAAGATCGAATCGATCCCCGGTGGCGGGATCGTGGGCGACATCATCGGGGCGCTCCCCGGCGGCGCCGACGGCGGCATCTTCACGAGCCCCACAGCGATGCTCATCGGCGAGGCCGGCAAGGAAGTGCTCCTGCCGCTCACCGACCCTGCCCGCACCCTGGCCCTGGCGAAGGAGTCCGGGCTGTTCGACGTCCTGCACCGCGCCGGGGCGTTCAACGCTCCCCAGGGCACCAGCAGGTCGGGCGCTGGGGTGGCCGGTGGTGGTGGGACCGTGATCAACATCAACACCCACGTGAGTGGCGCCGTCTCCGACGCCGAGGCCGATCGCATCGGCAACCGCATCGGGAACAGCGCCGCCGACGTGCTGGACAAGCGCGAGGCCCGCGTGGAAGCGAGAATCGCCTGATGGGCGCCCCGAACTGGAACCTGCACACCCCCGGCAAGCGGGGCGTCGAGCGGCTCGACGTGGGCTACGCCCATGGCGTGGTCGACGCTGCGTCCGACGTCGAGACCCTCGACCTGATCGCCCGGGCGACCGGCGACATCGACACCATCGAGCTATACGCGGGCTCGGGGGCGATCGCCGGCCAGCTCGGGACCATCTTCAACAACCTGCGCCGGCCGATGATCGTGGAGGTTATGGACACCGGCGCCGAGGCGTGGGGCGCCCTCACCTACAACGACTACTCCGTCACCGCGGTCACCGGTCACGCCGGCATGTTCAACGAGAACTTGACCCAGCCGGTGACGATCTCGCGGCTGAATAGCTTCGATGACGGCCTGTTCATCGTGTCGTCGACGCTCAATGCGTACCTCGACGTGCAGTTCAATACCGGGGCGTTCGCTCTCAACCGGCAGGTGCTCGCGGTCGAGGTGCATTTCCGGGTCAACCTCACCACAGCGATCCGCCGCTACGACACCCCGACCACGTTCCTCTGGGCACGCGACTACCCCGCCTGGACGCCGACATGGGCCAACGGCGTGGCCCGGTGGGGAGAGGCTGTCGTCGAGCCCGGCGGCTCCACGTGGCGCCCCTGGAACCCGACCATGGTCCGGGACTTCGCCTCGGGTGGGCAACGCAAGGTCCGCATTCAGTGCCGTGCGGGCCCCGGATACTGGAAAATCGACCGGGCGTTCCTCCGGGTGTTCTCCATCCCCGAGCGCCGTAGGGGCGTCGGTGTGGCGTCCCCGTCGACGGCGCTGTCGTGGATCCCGTTCTCCATGGACACCCCCGCCGGCACCGGGTCGCCGACGTCGACGATCGGCGACGACCTCACCGTGATGGCCCGCCGGATCATCGACTACGGCGACGACCAGGTCGCCAACATCGTGATGCCGTGGCGTCACCTCCGGGGCCGCGCCGAGGATGGCACGTGGGGCCGGCACGCCCAGCCGTTCAACCCGGTCGTGCAGACCTCCGCCAACGGGCAGGCGAACCTGATGGGGCCCGCTGGGGCGCAGATCGACGGCGTCCCCATGGCCCGCATCCTCGACGGTGGCGTGGTCATCGCCGACACCCAGCCCTACGCCCTCTCCCGGGGCGCTGTGTGCTGGGGAGCGAACACCGTCTCCCAGCTCATCACCGTGCCCGCCGGCACCACGGTGTACGGCCAGGCGTTCGTCGTCGCCGGCTGGCGCCCGCTCGACGGCCGCCCCCTCGCCCCCCTCCGGGCCGAGGTGTTCGTCCAGTCGACCGGTGTGCGGGTGCTCGGGGCCGTCGAGATCACCGCCGCGGACGTCGACCGGCTCCCCGTCTCCGCGCCGGTGTCCAACGTCGACGACCAGGGCGTGGTCTACAAGACCGTCCAACTCCGGTTCGACGACGGCGTCGACCTCTCCACGGCCCTGCACGAGCTGCGGTTCTCGTCGACCGACAGCACGGTGACCCGCCCCTGGTTCGTCGCCGCCCTCATCGGTGAGGCCACCAGCGCCGACCAGACGTTCGGAGGCGGCACCGACCACGCGGTCGGGTCGTTCCTGTCGTCCGGGTCGCTGCTGCCTCTCTGGGACAGCGGGGTGCGGTCCTCCGACCTCCAGGCCCAGCTCGTCGAGGTCCCCCCGGCCGTCACCGGTGTGGGCACCGCCGACGGGTCGCTGACCGCCCACCACGTCGAGATCTGCTCGGGTGAGGCCACGTGCCCCGGCTGCACCGAAGACACGATGCCGTTCGTCCAGGTGTTCTGGGACCCCGTGCCCGCGTCGACGCCGAACACGATCGGCTACCAGGTCGACCGCATGGACGACCGCACCCCCGACTGGGAGCGGGTCGCGTTCGCTGACGGCCGAGAGGCCGACGCTTGGAACGACATGGAGCCCCGGATCGCTGTGGCGTCCCAGTACCGGGTGCGGGCCCTGCGCTCCGACGGGGTGGTGGGCGACTGGTCCGACACCGTCACGCACACCGTGCCCGGGGGTCAGGTGGCCCTGGCGTTCTCGTCGAACGCCGCTACCGGCATGGGCTGCGTCTACCCCGAGGTCTGGGGTGGGGAGGTCGCCCGCGGGTTCGACTTCCGCGAGTTCGATGACGTCGAGCTGCGGCGCATGTATGGCCGCAACCGCGAGGTGGCGTTCCGGCCCCTGGAGCGCCGTGGCGACGGGTTCTCCCGGCAGCTGCTGCTGTCGTTCGGGTGCACGGTGGCGCTCCCGTCCATGGACCTGTTCCAGCCGCTCCGTGACCTGGCCTGGGCGCCGATCCCCTACGTGTGCATCCGCGACGGCGAAGGGAACCGCTGGTTCGCGTCGCTGCGGGTGCCCTCGGGCGAGTGCCGGCGCGGCGACGCCCAGGGCTCCGAGATGTGGGTGGCCGAGATCGGGGTGGTTGAGGCCGCCGACACGCCGGCCATCCACGACACCTCCGTCGCCCAGGTCGACGGGCCGGCCCGGCCGTGAGCGACCTGCTGACCCTCGACGGGTGGGGCCAGCGGGCCGAGTCGTTCCGCTTCGAGCTGCTCGACCAGCAGAACAGCTTCGTTGGAGACCTCACCGTCGAGACCGGCGGCGCGTCGATCACCAACAACATCAACCGCAAGGTGAAGCGGTCCCTCACCGGCCTGACCCTGCCGCCCGCGGTGACGGCGGAGATCAACACGCTCACCGAGCGGCTGCGCCCGTGGATGGTGCTCCAGGACGGCACCGAGTGGCCGCTGGGCGTGTTCCTGTTCGCTGACGCCACCCGCTCCGTCAAGCTGTACGACTCCGTCGACCTGGCCGCCGTCGGGCCCGGGTCGACCACCAGCGGGTCGCTGCTCGACCAGCTCGTCATCTTCGACCAGGCCTCCCGGGGCGTCACGTTCGGCGCCCCCGGGGCCCGGGTCTACGAC
>DATHEV010000284.1:0-4724 GCA_035318405.1 Iamia sp. | reverse complement strand
GTGGGACGTCTCCCAACGCCTCACCGGCGTCACCTACTCGTGGCCCGGAGGCGGACCTCGGTGATGGCCCGGCCGTCGACCGCGGTGACGTCCAGCCGCCAGCCGCCGACGACCACCGAGTCACCGGGCTGCTCGGGGATGAAGCCCAGACGATCGAGCACCAGCCCGGCCACGGTCGCGTAGGGCCCGGCGGGCAGCACCACGTCGATGTCCTCGAGGTCGTGGACCGGGAACCGCCCGGGCAGGACCATCGTGCCGTCGGGCTCGTGGTGGACGCGGAGGATGTCCTGGTCGGTCTCGTCGTAGATCTCGCCCACGAGCTCCTCGAGCAGGTCTTCGACCGTGACGATGCCCTCGGTGCCGCCGTGCTCGTTGATGACGATGGCCATCTGGTGGCGACCGGCCTGCATGGTGCGCAGGGCGTCGAGCACCTTGGCCGTCTCGGGGAGGGCCGAGGCCGGCTGGGTCACCTCGCCCACGGTGGCGACGTCGGAGTCGACCAGGTCGCGCAGGTGGACGACGCCCAGGAAGTCGTCGAGGTTGCCGTCGCGGGCGACCGGCGCCCGGGTGTGGTTGGAGCCGGCCAGGGCGAGCAGGCCGTCGTCGCAGGGCATCTCCGGCGAGAGCACGAACACGTCGCCGCGGGGCTGCACGATCTCGAGCAGCGTGCGACCGGCGATCTCGAAGGCACCGGCGATGATCGTGCGGTGCTGCTCGGTGAGGCCGGGCTGGGCGGCGACCATGTCGCGCAGCTCGTCCTCGGTGACCGGGTCGCCGTGGCGGTCGGGATCGCCGCCCAGCAGGCGCACGGCCAGGTCGGTCGAGCGGCTGAGCACCCACACCGCCGGCCGGGTGACGGTGGCGACGACGCTCAGGGGGCGGGCGGCGTGGAGGCCCCAGCTCTCGGCCCGCTGCATGGCGATCCGCTTGGGGGCGAGCTCGCCGAACACCAGGGTCACGTACGACAGCAGCAGGGTGACGACGACGATCGCCACCGGTCGGGCCGCCCCGTCCAGGAAGGCCAGTGGGTCCTCGAGCGGCTCGGCCAGCGAGACGGCGGCGGCGGCCGAGGCCAGGAACCCGGCCAGGGTGATGCCGATCTGGATCGTGGCGAGGAAGCGGTTCGGGTCCCGGGCCAGCGCGACCAGCGCTCGGCCCCGGCGCCCCCGGGTCTCGAGCCGCTGGAGCTGCGACTCCCGCAGCGACACCAGCGCCATCTCGCTGCCGGCGAAGGCAGCGTTGAGGACGACGAGGACGAGGACCAGCCCGAGCTCGGGCCAGACGTCAGACACGGGGGATCACCCCCGGGGAGGAGAGGCGCCGGGCGCCGCCACAGGGGCGGGCGTCCGGCTGCGGACTGCCAGGTTCGTCAGGAGCGGCACGTGGCGGCACCCTCACCAGGCTAGCGACGATCCCGCCCCGTCGTCCCGTGCCCGGCCCCTTCTCTCGCAGGTCGACCTTCCTGCGCGGTCGCGCACCGCCAGTGACCCACCACCGCGCAGGAACCCAAATTACGCCGTTCTCGCGCGGTGGTGTTCCGCCCGTGACGCACCACCGCGCAAGAAGCTGCCCCGACCCCGCCCGTGACGCACCACCGCGCAAGAACCGCTACCTGCGCGGCCTCGACCCGCCCGCGACCCACCACCGCGCAAGAACCGCTACCTGCGACATCCATCGGTAGCGTCGGGGCATGGCCATCCCCCCGACCACCCGGCGCTGGCCGACGACCTACGGCCCGGGGGGGATGGTGTGCTCGGTGGACCACCTGGCGTCCTCGGCCGGGGTCCAGGTCCTGGCCCAGGGGGGCTCGGCCGCGGACGCCGCCGTCGCCGCCAGCGCCGTCCTGGCCGTCACCACCCCACACATGTGCGGCATGGGCGGCGACCTCTTCGCCCTGGTCCACCACCGGGCCGGGCCCCCCGACGTGCTCGACGCCGCCGGGCGGGCCGGAGCCGGGGCCGACGCCGCCCGCCTGCGGGCCGAGGGCCACACCGTGATGCCCTTCACCGGCGACGTCCGGTCGGCCCCCGTGCCCGGCTGCGTCGACGGCTGGTGCGCCCTCCACGAGCGCCACGGCCGCCTGCCCCTGAGCGACGTCCTCGCCCCCGCCCTGAGGCTGGCCGAGGGCGGCTTCCCCGCCTCGCCGCTGCTGGCGTTCACCCTCGACCGCCTGCGGGGCGTGGAGGGATGCGACGAGCTGGTCGGCATCCGGCCGGCCATCGGCGGTCGGGTCGTCCGCCCCGAGCTGGCCGGCACCCTCGCCGCCCTGGCCGAGGGTGGGCGCGAGGCCTTCTACGGAGGCCTGTTCGGCCGCTCGCTGGTCGACGTCGGCCGGGGCGAGTACGACCCCGCCGACCTGGCCGAGCCCGGCGCCGCCTGGGTCGATCCCGTCGGGCGACGGGTGTGGGGTCACGACGTGTGGACCGTGCCGCCCGTGTCGCAGGGCTACCTCACGGTGCTGTCGGCGGCCATCGTCGAGGCCCTGGTCGGCGACGATCTCCCCGATCCCGGCACGCCCGAGTGGGCCCACCTCCTCGTCGAGGCCAGCCGTCTGGCCGCGTCCGACCGACCGGCCGTGCTCCACGACGGGGCCGACGGTGCCGCCCTCGTGTCCGACGAGGTCGTCGCCCGCAAGGCCGCCGGCTACGACGCCCGGTCCCGGGCCGACATCACTGCGCCGAGCCGGGGCGGCGGGACGATCTACCTGTGCGCCGTCGACGACGAGGGCACGGGCGTCAGCCTCATCCAGTCGAACGCCTCCGGCTACGGCTGTCATGTCGCCGTGCCCGGCACCGGCATCCTCCTCCACAACCGGGGCATCGGCTTCTCGCTCGAGGAGGGCCACCCGGCCGAGTACGGCCCCGGGCGCAAGCCGCCCCACACCCTCTCCCCCGCCCTCGTCACCCGGCCCGACGGCAGCCTCCGGCAGGTGATCGGCACCATGGGAGGCGACTCGCAGCCCCACGTGGTGCTCCAGCTCCTGGCCCGCACGCTCGTGGCCGGCGAGGCACCGGGAACCGCCATGGAGGCGCCCCGGTTCGTGCTCGCCTCCGGCAGCGGCCAGGGCTTCGACACGTGGACGGCGCCGGACCAGGTCGTCCGGGTCGAGGCCCACGCCCCCGCCGGATGGGACGACGGGCTGGTCGAGCGGGGCCACCGGGTCGAGCGGGCCACCCTCGACCCCGCCGGCTTCGGCCACGCCCACCTCATCGAGGTCGACGAGTCCGGGATGCGGGGCGGCGCGGCCGACGTCCGGTCCGTCATCGGTGCCGCCGTCGCCACCGCCTGACGTGGGCCCTTCGTGCCACGCAGTACCGTGGCGCCGACATGCGAGCGACGGCGGCGATGACCGCGGGTGACGAACCTCCCAGTCCCCAGCCCTCGTCATCGGGTCCGCTCGGCGCGTCGTGATCACCGCCCTCGGCCTGCTGGCCGTGCTCCTGCTGACCCTCGGCACCGGCTACTTCGTGGCCGCCGAGTTCGCCTTCGTCGCCGTCCGGCGGGGGAAGCTCGAGGAGCTGGCCGAGGAGGGTGACCGACGGGCGAAGCGGGCCATCAGGGTCCACAAGCGGCTGAGCTTCATGCTCTCCGGGGCCCAGCTGGGCATCACCATCACCTCCCTCGTGGTCGGCTTCATCGCCGAGCCGACCCTGGGTCGAGCCCTGGAGCCGGTCGTCGATCTCGCCGGCGTGCCCGAGGGGGCGCAGGTCGGCGTGGCCGTCGGCATCGGGCTGTTCATCGCCACCATCGGGCAGATGGTCGTCGGCGAGCTGGCCCCCAAGAACCTGGCCATCGCCCGCCCCGAGACCACCGCCCGCGCCCTCGCCAGCCCGACGCTCCTCTTCCTCCGGCTGGCGGGCCCGATCATCTCGTTCTCCGACGGAGCCTCCAACCGCCTCCTGCGCGCCGTCGGCATCGAGCCGGTCGAGGAGCTGGCCGGCGGCGTCTCGGTCGAGGAGCTCGACCTCATCGTCGAGGAGTCGGCCGAGCACGGGAAGCTCACCGTCCGCCAGGCGGCGCTGATGGAGCGGGCCATCGACTTCGGCTCCCTGCTGGCCTCGGCCGCCATGGTGCCGTGGAACCGGGTGAGCACGATCGCCTCCACCGCCACCTGCGAGGACCTCCGCCAGCGCGTGGCCGAGACCCACTCGCGGTTCCCCGTGCTCGACGCCGACAGCGGTGTCTTCGGCGTGGTCCATGCCAAGGACCTCCTCGACGTCGACGACGACGCCCTCGACACCACGCCCGTGGCCGCCCTGACCCGGCCCCCGCTCGTCGTCCCCGAGGCGGCCACGCTGCGCACCGTCCTGGCCGAGCTGCGGCGCGAGGGCACCGAGATGGCGATCGTCGCCGACGAGCACGGCGCCCCGGCCGGCGTGATCACGCTGGAGGACATCGTCGAGGAGCTGGTGGGCGACATCAGCGACGAGTACGACCCGACGTTGCCCGAGGCCGAGGATCTGGGCGACGGCAGCTGGATCGTGCCCGGGCGACTCCGGCTGGACGAGATCGAGCGCACCACCGGGATCGAGCTGCCCGAGGGCGAGGCCTACGACACCGTGGCCGGGCTGGTGATGTCGCAGCTCCAGCGGCTGGGCCAGGTCGGCGATCGCGTCGAGGTCGCCGGCGTCGCCGTCGAGGTCCTGGCCCTGGAGGGCTGGGCCATCACCTCGGTCCGCCTGACCCCGCTCCCCGACGCCGCCGACGCCGCCGACGCCCCCGCC
>DATHEV010000283.1:0-5417 GCA_035318405.1 Iamia sp. | reverse complement strand
TTGACCGTCATGGCCACGAAGCTGAGGCAGAACAGCGTGTGGGCGATCACGATCGTCGTGAACCCCCGCTCGGCGCCGTAGTTGAAGAAGAGGGTGAAGAGCGAGGCGCCCATCACGATCTCGGGCGTGGTGAGCGGGAGGATGAGCAGGAGGTTGATGGCGCCGCTGCCGCGCATCCGGTAGCGGCCGAGGGCCAGCGCGATGAGGCTCCCCAGGATCGTGGCGAGCACGCAGGCGACGCCCGCCACCCGCACGCTCTGGATCAGGGCGTCGGTGAAGAGCTTCTCGGAGAACGGGTGGGCCCAGTTGTCCCAGGTGAAGCTCTCCCAGGTCGTGTTGAACTTCGTCGTGGGCTTGTTGAACGTGAACACCGCGATCGTGATGAGCGGGATGAACAGGTAGACGAACACGGCGGCCGACACGACCCACAGCGCCACGGTGCCGGGCTTGAACCGCGTCATACGAGGTCGTCCGTCCCGAGGGTGCGGGCGTACACGAGCACGACGACGGTGATGATCGCCATCAGGACGATGCTGATGGCCGCCGCGGTCGGGTAGTCCCCGGCCTGGAGGAACCGGGCCTGGATGACGCCACCGATGACGGGTTTCTGCACGTCGCCGAGCAGGTGGGCGTTGATGAAGTCACCCGAGGCGGGGATGAAGGTCAGCAGCGTCCCGGCGAACACGCCCGGCATCGACATCGGGAGGATCACCCGGCGGAACGTGCTGGCGAACGGCGAGTAGAGGTCGCTGGCGGCGTCGAACAGGTTGGTCGGGATCTTCTCCAGGCTGACGTAGATCGGCAGCAGGGCGAAGGGCAAAAAGTTGTAGGTGAGCCCGCCGACCACCGCCGTCGGCGTGTTCATGATCTTGCCGTCGGTGGTGATGTTGAGGGTGTCGAAGACGCCCTGGAGGCTGAGGGCCTCGACCACCCCCAGGATCGGCCCGTTGTCGGCGAAGAGCGACTGCCAGGCGATGGTGCGGAGCAGGAAGCTGGTGAAGAACGGGACCATCACCATGCCCAGCAGCAGGTTGCGCCAGCGGCCGGACTTGAAGGCGATGAAGTAGGCCAGCGGGTACGCCATCAGGAGGCAGAGCACCGTGGCGATGGCGGCGTAGATCAGCGCCCGCCAGAGCTGGTCGCCGAAGTCGGTGAAGGCCCGGCCGAAGTTGCTCCCCACCCAGTCGAAGTCGACCTTGCTGCTGCCCCGCTCGGTCCGCTCCGAGAGGGCGATCTTGAGGAGCGTGACGAGCGGGACGACGAAGAACAGGTAGATGGTGATGAGGCCGGGGGCGGAGAGCAGGTAGGGCGTCCACTTGGCGTTGCGCAGCGTCCGGTCGTCGGCGTCGGTGGCCACCCTCAGCCTCCCGTGATCCCGATGAAGCGGTCGGTGACCTCGGTGTCGAGCTCCTCGGACATGTCGCCGAAGACGAACATCCGGGCCTTCTCGGCGTCGCCGGGGAACAGGAGCGGGCTCTCGGCCAGGGCGGCGGCGTCGCCCCCGAGCTTCTCGAGCTCCTCCCGCACCCCCTTCACCGGCGAGATGAACTGGACGTAGGCGGCGATCCGGGCCGCCACGACGGGGTCGTAGACGTAGTTCATGAACTGGGCGGCGGCGACGCCGTTGGCCGCCTGCACGGGGATGACCATGGTGTCGAACCACGACATGGCCCCCTCCTCGGGGAACACGAAGCGGACGTCGGGGTTCGACGACTGGGCGATGTCGCCCGACCAGGCGATGCAGGCGGCGAAGTTCCCGTTGTCGATGTCCTGGAGGTAGTCGTTGCCGGTGAAGCGCCGGATCTGGCCGTCGGAGTTGGCCGCCTCGATCTTGTCGAGGGCATCGGCGATGGTGTCCTCGGTGGGGTTGGCCGGGTCGTTGCCCTGCGCCAGCATCACCAGGCCCAGGCTGTCGCGCATCTCGGTGAAGAAGCCGATCTTCCCGGCGAACTCGGGGTCGAACAGGTCGTTGATGCTCCCCAGCTCGCGGCCGCCGGTCTCGGAGATGTTGTAGGCGAAGCCCGTGACGCCGCCCTGCCACGGGAGGTTGAACTTGCCGCCCGGGTCCCACGTGACGTTGAGGTACTGGGGCTCGAGGTTCACGTAGTTGGGGATGAGGTTGTACGGGATGGGCGCCAGCCAGTCCTTGGCCTTGAGCCGGGCGGCCATCCAGTACGTCGGCACGGCGATGTCCCAGGGGGTCGGGTTGCCGCCCTCGAGGTAGGCGACGAACTCCTTGCCGTAGGCCTCGTTGTTGTCGTTCCAGGTCTCCGAGTAGTTGACGGCGATGCCGCTCTCGTCGGCGAAGCGGTCGATGGTGCCCTCTTCGCCGTCCTCGGTGACGTCGATGTACTCGGTCCAGTTGATGATGTTGACGTCGGTCGCGCCCTGGCCCACGCCGCCCCCGGCCTCGCCCGTGCCGCCGACGGCGGTCCCTGAGGCGGTGTCGTCCCCGCCGTCGCTGCTGCCGATGCTCGAGAGCAGGACGGCGCCGACCGCGCCGGCGACGACCACACCGCCGCCGACGAGGATCTTGCGCCGGTCGAACCGGGCCGGACCCCCGACGAGCGGGGCGGGCTCAGCCGGCTCCGACCCGTCGGCGTCGGGGTCGGCGACGACATCGGGGGCCACGTCGTCGTCGGCGTCGAGCGCACCGGACATGGTGGCCTCGACCTCGTCGTAGTCGGTGCTGGTGGCGCCGACGATGGCGCTCCGGCCCGGCATCACGAAGGGGGCGTCGGGGGCCCAGGTCAGGGTGACCAGGTTCCCGGCCCGCGTGAGCTCGGTGGCGTGGTCGGGGTCGATCGAGACGATGATCTCGGTGGCGGCGTCGAGGTCGACGAGCAGGCGGGTCTCGGAGCCCTGGTAGATCACCTCGCGGATCTCGCCCACGAAGGAGCGGCCGGGAACGGTCTCGCCCTCGTTGGGCACCAGCCGCTCGGGGCGGATCATCACGGTCACGTCGGCGCCGGTCTCGAGGCCGAAGGCCGACGGGACCTCGATGGTGGAGCCCACCGCCAGGTCGACCGCGTCGCCCTTGGCGAGGGCGGACCCGGCACTGACCCGGCCCGGCAGGAGGTTGGCCGACCCGATGAAGCCGGCCACGAAGATGCTGGCCGGGGTGTCGTAGATCTCCGCCGGCGTGCCGATCTGCTCGACCCGGCCGCGGCTCATCACCGCGATGCGGTCGCTCATGGTGAGCGCCTCGCCCTGGTCGTGGGTGACGAAGACGAACGTGATGCCGACGTCGCGCTGGATCCGCTTGAGCTCGAGCTGCATCGCCTCGCGGAGCTTGAGGTCGAGTGCGGCGAGGGGCTCGTCGAGCAGGAGGGCGACCGGCATGTTCACGAGCGCCCGGGCCAAGGCCACCCGCTGCTGCTGGCCGCCGGAGAGCTGGACGGGCCGGCGGTGGGCGAACTCGGCCAGCTTCACCAGGTCGAGCATCTCCATGGCCCGGGTGCGGGCCTCGGCGGCCGGCACCTTCTTCGAGCGCAGCCCGAACGCCACGTTCTCGAGGGTGGTCATGTGGGGGAACAGGGCGTACTGCTGGAACACCGTGTTGACGTTCCGCTTGTGCGGCGGCACGGAGGAGACGTCCTCGCCCTCGAGCAGCACCGCCCCGGCGGTCGGGTGCTCGAAGCCGGCGATCATCTTCAGCAGCGTCGTCTTGCCGCAGCCCGACGGGCCGAGCAGCGAGAAGAACTCGCCCGACCGGATGGCGAAGTCGGCGTGCTCGACGGCGACGTAGCTGCCGAACTCCTTGCGCACGTCCCGGAGGACGACGGCGTCGGCGACCTCCGGGGACTCGTCTCCGGCTGGAGCATCGACGGGTGGATCGGTCATTCGGTCGCCCTTCTGGCCCTTCACGAGCGGATCATGTGAAGAATGCCACAGGCGCGAGTGGATCGCTGGTGAACGGGGCCTCCCACGCAAGGCACCCGAAAGGGTGGCGTCAGTCGACGGCGACGAGCTCGACGTTGAGGGTGGCGCCGGTGGGGGTCTCGTAGGAGACGGTGTCACCGGCGACATGGCCCATCAGGGCCTCGCCGAGGGGCGAGCCGGGCGACATGACGTCCAGATCGTCGTGGCGCTCCTCGATCGAGCCCAGCAGGTAGCGCTCGGTGTCGTCGTCGCCCTCGTAGCGGATGGTGATGATCGACCCGGAGACCACGGCGCCGCCGCTCTCCTTCTCGACGATCTCGTGGTTCTCCAGGATCGCCTGGAGGTGGAGGATGCGGCCCTGCATCTTCCCCTGCTCCTCCTTGGCGGCGTGGTAGTCGCCGTTCTCGGAGAGGTCGCCGAGCTCACGGGCCGTCTCGATCTTGCGGGCGATGTCGATGCGCCCTCGCGTGGTCAGGTCGTCGTACTCGGCCTGGAGACGGTCGTACGCCGCCTGCGAGAGCTGGGTGATCTCGGGAGGCATCCGGTGAGGCTATGTGGCCGGCGCCGCAGGGGGAAAGGCGCTGGACAGCCGCGTAGTGTGGAGTCTTCGGATCTCGCTAGGGAACAAGGGAGAGCAGTGGCCCACCGCGTGGCAGTCATCGGAGGAGACGGGATCGGCCCCGAGGTGGTGGCCGAGGCCCTGAAGGTCGTGCGCGCCGCCGGCGTCGAGCTCGACACCACCGACTTCGACCTCGGGGGCGCCCGCTACCTGCGGGACGGCACCGTCCTGCCCGACGAGACCCTCGACGAGCTGCGGGGCTACGACGCCATCCTCCTCGGCGCCGTGGGGACGCCCGACGTCCCGCCCGGCGTCATCGAGCGGGGACTGCTGCTCAAGATGCGCTTCGCCCTCGACCAGTACATCAACCAGCGCCCGTTCACCGACCCGGCGGCGGGCATCGACATGGTCGTGATCCGGGAGAACACCGAGGGCACCTACGCCGGCGAGGGCGGCTTCCTCCGCAAGGACACCCCCCACGAGATCGCCACCCAGGGCTCGGTCAACACCCGCCACGGCGTCGAGCGCTGCGTCCGGTACGCCTTCGAGCTGGCGATGACCCGCCGGAAGCACCTCACGCTGGTCCACAAGACCAACGTCCTGACCTTCTCGGGCGACCTGTGGCAGCGCACCTTCGACGAGGTGGCGGCCGAGTACCCCGAGGTCACCACGGCCTACAACCACGTCGACGCCGCCTGCATCTACTTCGTGCAGTCGCCGCAGCAGTACGACGTGATCGTCACCGACAACCTCTTCGGTGACATCCTCACCGACCTCGGCGGAGCGGTGTCGGGCGGCATCGGCTTCGCCTCGTCCGGCAACCTCAACCCCGACCGCACCGGCCCGTCGATGTTCGAGCCGGTCCACGGCTCGGCCCCCGACATCGCGGGCACGGGAGTGGCCGACCCACGCGCCGCGATCATCAGCGCGGGGCTGCTGCTCGAGTTCCTCGGCGAGACCGAGGCGGCGGCACGGG
>DATHEV010000282.1:0-3886 GCA_035318405.1 Iamia sp. | reverse complement strand
GCTGGGCGGCTGACACCATCGGCCCGACCTCGGTCTCGGTCAGGCTCGGGTCCCCGAACGGGATGGCGCCGACCTCGGCCACCAGCGCCGCCACCACGTCGTCGTGGATGCCGGGCCCGGCGATCAGCCGGCAGGCGGCGGTGCAGTCCTGGCCCGAGTTGTAGTAGCCGGCGGCCCGGACGCCCTCGGCCACGGCCTGCGGGTCGGCGTCGTCGAACACCACGACCGGGGCCTTGCCGCCCAGCTCGAGGTGCACCCGCGTGAGCGTCGTGGCCGCGGCGCGGGCCACCGCCTGGCCGGCGCCCACCGATCCGGTGAGCGACACCATGGCCACGTCGGGATGCTCGACGAGGGCCACGCCGGCCGTCGAGCCCTGGCCGCACACCACGTTGAGCACGCCTGGCGGGAGGATCTCGGCGGCCAGCTCGCCCAACCGCAGCGCCGTGTAGGGCGTGAGCTCGGACGGCTTGAGGACCACGGTGTTGCCGGCGGCCAGCGCCGGAGCGACCTTCCAGGTGGCCATGTTGAGCGGGTAGTTCCACGGGGCGATCGACCCGACGACGCCGAGCGGCTCGCGCCGCAGCATCGACGTGTAGCCCTCCATGTACTCGCCTGCGGCCCGGCCCTCGAGGAAGCGCCCGGCGGAGGCGAAGAACCTCCAGTTGTCGGCGGTCAGGTCCATCTCGAACTCCATGATCGAGACGGGCTTGCCCACGTTGCGGGCCTCGAGGGCCGACAGGCCGTCGAGGTCGTCGGCGATGGCGTCCGCCAGCCGGTGGAGCAGCTCGGAGCGGCCGCGGGGCGTGAGGGCGGCCCAGCCGTCGAAGGCCCGGCCGGCGGCGGCCACGGCGTCGTCGACGTCCTCGCTGCCGCTCGCCGGCGCCGTGCCCATGACCGCGCCGGTGGACGGGTCGAGCACGTCGTCGGTGGCACCGCTCCGGGCCGGGATGAAGGAGCCGTCGATGAGGTTCTGGTCCGGCACGGTCGACCTTCCGTCGAGGGATCTCGTCGCAAGAGTGCCATGCCGCCACCGATCCCGTCGTCAAGGTGCTGGGTTACGCTCGGATCATGACAATGACCGCCGACGAGCTGGCCACCGCAGCCCAGGATCACCTCTGGCTGCACTTCTCCCGCCTGGCCGGCGAGGGCGGCGCCACCCCGACGATCATCGAGCGGGGCCAGGGCGCCTACGTCTGGGACTCCGAGGGCAACCGCTACCTCGACGGCCTGGCCGGGCTGTTCGTGGTCAACGCCGGCCACGGCCGGGAGGAGATCGCCCGCGCCGCTGCGGCGCAGGCCGAGACGCTCGGCTACTTCCCCCTGTGGACCTACGCCCACCCCGCCGCCATCGAGCTGGCCGCCCGCCTGGCCGGGATGGCGCCCGGCGACCTCAACCGGGTCTTCTTCACGACCGGTGGCGCCGAGGCCGTCGACGCGGCGTGGAAGCTGGCCCGGCAGTACTGGCTGGCGATGGGCTTCCCCGACCGGGTGAAGGTCATCGCCCGCAACCTCGCCTACCACGGCGCCACCCTCTCCACGCTCAACATCACCGGCCTGGACGCCATCAAGGAGCCGTTCCTGCCGCTGCTGAACGGGCTGTCCCGCCACGTCGGCATCACCAACTCGCAGAGCTGCCCGACGTGCGACCCCGACACCCACGGCCCCTGCACGGCGGCGTGCGCCGAGGAGATCGAGCGGGTCATCCTCGAGGAGGGCGCCGACACCGTCGCCGCCGTGTTCCTCGAACCGGTGCAGAACGCCGGTGGCTGCTTCGTCCCCGGCGACGGCTACTTCGCCCGCGTCCGGGAGATCTGCGACACCCACGGCGTGCTGCTCGTCTCCGACGAGGTGATCTGCGCCTTCGGGCGCCTCGGCGACTGGTTCGGCTCGACCCGGCTCGGCTACCAGCCCGACATGTTGACCTTCGCCAAGGGGGTCACCTCGGGCTACGCCCCACTCGGCGGCGTCCTCGTGTCGGATCGCATCGCCGAGCCGTTCCTCGAGCCGACCTCGTCGTTCCTCCACGGCATCACCTTCGGTGGCCACCCGGTGAGCTGCGCCGTGGCCCTCGCCAACCTCGACGTCATGGAGCGCGAGGGCCTCCCGGGCCGGGTCCAGGCGCTGGAGGGCGAGTTCCGCCAGAACCTCGACACGCTGCTCGACCTGCCCATCGTCCGCGAGGTGCGGGGGATGGGGTTCTTCTACGGCATCGAGATGACCAAGGGCGGCGAGGCCTTCACCGACGAGGAGGCGGAGTGGCTGCTGCGGGGCTTCCTCTCCAACAAGCTGCTGGAGAACGGCCTGGTCTGCCGGGCCGACGACCGGGGCGACCCGGTGATCCAGCTGGCGCCCCCGCTGGTGTCCGGGCCCGAGGAGTTCGAGGCGATCGCCGGGATCATCCGCCAGACGCTGCTCGAGGCCTGGAAGGAGCTCGAGGACCGGTGACCGCCCCCGATCCGGTCGCGGGCGAGGCGATCGAGCTCGACGAGGTCGACAAGGCCGTCATCCGAGCCCTCCAGACCGACGGGCGGACGCCGTACTCGAAGCTCGGCCCCATGGTCGGGCTGTCGCAGGCGGCAGTGCGCCAGCGGGTCCAGCGCCTGATCGAGCGGGGCGTGATGCAGGTCGTCGCCGTGACCGACCCGGCCATGCTCGGCCTGGGTCTCCAGGCCATGGTCGGCGTCAGGGTCGAGGGCGACACCCGCGCCGTGGCCGACCGCATCGCCACCTCGGTCGACGTCGACTACGTCGTGATCACGGCCGGTCGCTTCGACCTGCTGGTCGAGGTGGTCGCCCCCGACGCCGGCGCCCTGCTCGACCTCGTCACCGTGGCGATCCGCGACGTCCCCGGTGTCGTCTCGACCGAGATCCTCACCTACCTCAAGCTCGTCAAGCAGACCTACGCCTGGGGCACCCACTAGGCCTTCTGGCGGCGGTTCCCGGTGAGGGTGCTGGCGACGATGATCACGATGGCCACGAGCATGATGATCGTGGCCAGCACGTGGACCTGCGCCGGCAGGGCGACCCGGGCCGAGTCGAAGACCTTCCGGGGGAAGGTCACCGTGGGGCCGGCCACGAACGACGTGATGATGTAGTCGTCGATCGACAGCGCCAGCGAGAGCAGGAACGCGCCGGCGACGCCGGGGAGCACGCCCGGGAACGTGATCTTCCAGAACGTGCGCATCGGTGGCGAGCCCAGGTCCATCGCCGCGTCCTCCAGCGACCAGTCCATGCCTCGCGTTCGCGCCTTGACGGTCAGGGCTACGAAGCTCAGGCAGAAGAGGGTGTGGGCGATCACGACGGTGGCGAAGCCCCGTGTCGCGCCCAGGTTGAAGAACAGCGTGAACAGCGAGGCGCCCATGACGATCTCGGGCGTCGTGAGCGGGAGCACCAGCAGCAGGTTGATGGCGGCGCTGCCGTGCATCCGGTAGCGGCCGAGGGCGAGCGCGATCAGGCTGCCCAGGATCGTGGCCAGGGTGCAGGCCACCGCGGCCACCCGGATGCTCTCGATGAGGGCGTCGGTGAAGGCCTTCTCGGAGAACGGGTGCAGCCAGTTGTCGAAGGTGAAGCCCTCCCACTGCGTGTTGAACTTGGTGGTCGGGTCGTTGAAGGTGAAGACGGCGATCGTGATCAGCGGGATGAACAGGTAGGCGAACACGCCCATCGACACGATCCACAGGACCACCGTCCCGGGCCTGAACCGCACGCCGCCCATCAGACGAGGTCGTCCGTGCCGAGGAACTTGGAGTAGAGCAGGACCATCACCGTGATGATCGCCATCAGCACGATGCTGATCGCCGCGGCGGTCGGATAGTCGCCGGCCTGGAGGAAGCGCGCCTGGATGACGCCACCGATGACCGGCTTGTTCACGTCGCCCAGCAGGTGG
>DATHEV010000281.1:0-5705 GCA_035318405.1 Iamia sp. | reverse complement strand
CGGAGCCGCGGGTGGGGTGCCGGCGCGGATGGCGTCGATGTCGGCCTCGTCGACCCCCAGGCCGGCCAGCATCGTGGAGTGGAAGGCCGCGCCGTAGCGGTTGTCGACGGCGACGCCGACCGCCAGGCCGGCGACCTCGCGGAGGACGGGATCGAGATCCGTCCCCTGCACGGCCCGTCGCAGGGCATCGAACCCGGTGACCAGGGCGGGAGAGGAGGCGGCCACGGCCGCCAGGTTGGGCACCAGACCGAGGTCGGCGGCGATGCCGTCGAGGACGGGCCGGCTGGCGGTGGGGGCGGTCTCGAGGGTGTGGATGGGAAGCTGCATGGGACGAACGATGCGCCGAGGAGGGGAGGCCGGCGATTCCCACGGAGGGAAGCGCTGCCGGCGGTTGCCGGTCGTAGCCTCCGTCCCGATGCAGGCTCCGATCCCGAGGGCGTCGTCACCGTTCGGCTCCCTGCTCCGCCAGTGGCGTGCCGTCCGGGGCGCGAGCCAGCTCGCCCTGGCGATCGAGGCCGGCACCACCCCGCGGTACGTGAGCTTCGTGGAGACGGGGCGGGCGCGGCCGAGTCGGCACATGGTCGAGCGGCTGGCCCGGGCGCTGGAGGTGCCGCTGCGCGAGCGCAACGAGCTCCTGCTGGCGGCCGGGTTCGCGCCGCTCTACTCGGCCGAGCCGTTGGAGAGCGCGGCGATGGCCCGGGTGGACTGGGCCCTCAGCCGCATGCTCGACCAGCACGAGCCCTTCCCGGCCGTCGTGATGGACCGCGGCTGGAACCTGCGGCGCGCCAACGCCGGCGCCGGCGTGCTCTTCGGCCGCCTGTTCGCCCCCGACCCGGTGCCCGCCGAGGCCAACGTGCTGCGCCTCTTCGTCGAACCCGGCCCCGTGCGCGAGCACGTCGCCAACTGGCCGGCCGTCGTGGTCGCGCTCCTGGAGCGGGCCCGGCGAGAGGCGGTCGGGGGCGTCTTCGATCCCGAGACCGCCGATCTCGTCGGCGAGCTCCGCGCCCGCGACGACATCCGGCCGCTCCTCGCCGCACCAGCGCCGCTCGGCCTGCCGGCGCCGGTGATCGACGTGCGGTTCGCGGTGGGCGGCGCGGAGCTGTCGTTCTTCTCGGTGGTGTCGACCGTCGGCACCCCGGTCGACGTCACCGCCCAGGAGCTCCGCATCGAGGCCTTCTTCCCCGCCGACGACGCGACCCGGGCGGCGTGGTCGCGCGTCCGCTCGGTCACGAGCGCGTCGGGTCGACGCAGCTCCGCTCAGGTCGGGACGGGGTTCAGCACCTGGGCGTAGGCCCGGGCGTGAGAGATGCGGCGGCCGCTGATGATCTCCGTGGGCAGGAAGAGGACGCGGGACGAACCGCTCGGGGCCCAGCGGGGGATCGACGTGGACAGGATCGGTCCGGCCCACTCGCTGGTCGGGCTCTCCTGGGCGATGCCGGTGACCACGACGCTCCAACCGGTGTGGTTCATGGGGTCGAAGGAGTCGACCTCGAAGGCGATCACCGCCCCGCGGGTGGCGGCATCGAGCTTCGAGCCGACGCCGGTGCGGAACACGACGTGACCGTCGATCAGCCGGAAGTTGATCGGCAGGATCGTCGGCAGGGCACCCATCGAGAGGGCGACGCGCCCGAGCACGCAGGGCTCGAGGAGCGCCAGGCACTCCTCCCGGTCCAACACGTCCAAGCCGTTCCGGTCCACCGTCATGGCGTCCATCCTCCCGGCCCGAGCCCCCCGTGGGTAGGGCCGAAGGTCCCGAAGGGCATCAGCGGTCGGGGCGCTGCCTCTCGGCCATGCGGGCGGCGTAGACGGCGGCCTCGGTGCGGCGGCTCATGCCCAGCTTGGACAGCAGGTTGGAGACGTAGTTCTTGACCGTCTTCTCGGCCAGGATCATCTTCTCGGCGATCTGGCGGTTGGTCAGGCCGTCGGCCAGCAGCTCGAGGATGCGGCGCTCCTGGTCGGTGAGGCCCTTGAGGCGCACGTCCTCCTCGGGACCCCGGCGCAGGCGTTCGAGCACCCGGGTGGTGACGGCCGGGTCGAGCAGGGTCTCGCCGGCGGCGACCCGGCGGATCGACGAGACGAGCTCGCCGCCCCGGACCTCCTTGAGGACGTAGCCCGAGGCGCCGGCCAGGATCGACTCGAACAGGGCCTCGTCGTCGGAGAACGACGTCAGCATCAGGCACGCCAGGTCGGGACGGGCCGAGCGGACCTCGCGGCACACCTCCACCCCGGTCCCGTCGGGCAGCCGGACGTCGAGGATGGCCACGTCGGGGTTCGTCGGCGGGATGCGGGCCAGCGCCTCCTCGGCGGTCCCGGCCTCCCCGACGACCTCGAGATCGTCCTCCGACTCGAGCAGCTCGCGGACGCCGCGCCGCACGACCTCGTGATCGTCGAGCAGGAAGATCCGGATCGTCACCGGGCCATCCTCGCAGGGCCCGCCCCCACCCCACACGACCAGGGCCTGCGTAGGATCCCGCCGTGCCCTACTCGTCATTTGGGTTGCACGCCGGTCCGGCCGCACTCCGCCGGCTCCTCGACGCCGTCCTCAGCGTCGGCTCCGAGCTCGACCTGACCGCCGTCCTCGAGCGGATCATCGATGTGGCGACCGAGCTGGTGAACGCCCGCTACGGGGCGCTCGGCGTGCTCGACGAGGAGGGGCTGCGGCTCTCGCAGTTCATCACCGTCGGCATCGACGAGGAGAGCCGCGCCGCCATCGGGCCCCTGCCCGAGGGGCACGGGATCCTCGGCCTCCTCATCACCGACCCCCGGCCGATCCGGCTCCCGGACCTCAAGGAGCACCCGGACAGCTACGGGTTCCCACCCAACCACCCCCCCATGACCTCGTTCCTGGGCGTGCCCATCCGGATCCGGGGCGAGGTGTACGGCAACCTCTACCTCTGCGATCGCCAGGGCGACGAGGTCTTCTCCGACGTCGACGAGGAGATGGCCATCGCCCTGGCCGCCGCCGCCGGCATCGCCATCGACCAGGCCCGCCTCCACGCCCGCGTCGGCGAGATGTCGATGATGGCCGATCGCGATCGCATCGCCCGCGACCTCCACGACCGGGTCATCCAGCGCCTCTTCGCCATCGGCCTGAGCCTGGAGGGGATCAGCCGCTCCGACCTCCCCCCGACCGTGACCGAGCGTCTCCACCGGGCCGTCGACGACCTCGACGAGACCGTTCGCCAGGTGCGCTCGTCGATCTTCGAGCTCGAGGAGCGCCGCATCCCCGGACGCAGCCTCCGCCAGGAGGTGCTGGCCGTGTGCGCCGAGGCGGGACAGGGCCTCGGCTTCGAGCCCATCGTCCGGCTGGAGGGCCCGGTCGACACCGGCGTCGAGCTCACCATCGCCGACCACGTCCTGGCCGTGGTCCGGGAGGCGCTCTCGAACGTGGCTCGCCACGCCCACGCCCGGCAGGTCGAGGTGGGCATCAAGGTGCGCGACGGCGAGGTGGAGCTGTCGGTCGTCGATGACGGCCGGGGTGTCGATCCCGAGGCGCCCCGGGGCGACGGCCTCCGGAACATGGAGCGCCGCGCCGAGGGCCTCGGCGGGCGCTTCGCGGTGGATCCCGGCGAACCGTCCGGCACGTCCCTGCGGTGGGTCGTCCCGACGGGCTGACCGGCCGGAACGAGAGGACCCGCGACGCAGCCCCGGCGCGACCGACCGACGGAAGGAGGTGCGCCGGGACCACGGGCCCCGTCGGGGTCTGTCAGCCCGCCGTGCTGACGAGCGTGCCGTGGGCGCGGCGAGCGGCCCGGTGGGCCCGGTGGATGGCACCGACCGGGCGGATGAACATGAGCGGGCAGGCTCCGGCGACGACCGGGATCCCGGCGTCGCGGCAGAGGGCGATGGCCTCGTCGGACACGGCGCTCTCGCCGCCGAGGCCCTTGAACAGCCAGATGGCCGGGACTCCGGCATCGATGCACCGGCGCACGACGTCGACGGCGGCCGGGGCGGGAACCATGATGATCGCGCCGTCGACCGCGTCGGGCACGGCGCCGATCGTCGGGGAGCAGCGGTGCCCGCCGACGAGCCGGGCCGTGGGGTGGACCGGGACGACGTCGTGGCCGTGCAGCCACAGCTCGCGCAGGATGGCGCCGCCCAGGTTGCCCTTGTGGTCGGAGGCCCCGATCACCGCGATCCGATGGCCGTCGAGGAAGGCCTCGGCGTCCTCGGCCCGGACCGGCTCACGACGATCGTGGCGGTGTCGGGCGACCGGGAGCGGGACGATGGCCGTGGTGCGGTCGGTGGGCATGGTGACCTCCAGTCCTCCCCTGGCCCGAAGGTACGACCGCCCGAGGCCCGGAGGCAGGGCCAAAGGTCCCGCTCGGCGCGGCCGGACGCCCCTGTCCCCTCCGGCGGGGCGAGCGCACGATCGAAGCACCCCCACCGGAGAGGACCTCGGGATGATCACCAGCATCGTCGTCCCCATCGATGACGGCCACGACAGCGAGCGATCGATCCCCGTGGCCGGCGCTCTGGCCCGCATGACCGGCGCCACCATGGAGCTCGTCAGCGTCGACCCCGTCGGGTCGGCACCCGAACGGTCGCAGCGGCGCCTCGACGAGGTCGCCGCTCGGATCCCGCGCGGGATCGCGGTCAGCACCACCGTCGAGGACACCGCCGACTCCGTCGCCGTCGCCCTCGCCACCCTCGACCGCGACCAGGGGGCGATCCTGTGCCTGGCGACCCACGGTCGGGGCGCGCTGGTGGCGCTCGCCCTGGGCAGCGTGACGAACGGCCTCGTCGACGAGACCACCATGCCCGTCCTGATCATCGGCCCCCGCTGCATCGACTCGGGACCGTCCGACCTGATGGCCCCGGCGGTCGCCGCCCTGGACGGCAGCGAGGTCGACCACGAGGTCATGGACGCGGCCGCCCGGTGGGTCACGGCGACCGGCGCCCCTCTCACCATCACCACCGTCGTCGACCGCCCCAGCGAGCCGGAGGCCTGGGACGATGCCGACCGGATCCTGGCCTGGGGCGAGGAGCGGGCCTCCGCGCTCGCCGTGCCCGTGACCACGAGCGTCGTCGCCGCCACCGGTGCCGAGGAGGGCATCCTCCGCGCCGTCGAGGGCCGGGTCGGCTGCGTCGTCGTCGGATCCCACCGGCGCGGGCGCGTGACCCGGCTGGTCTTCGGCAGCACCGTCACCCGGCTCACCCAGCACGCGCCGTGCCCGGTGCTCGTCGCCGCCCGCACCCACTCGGCTCCGACGAGCGCCCCCATGACCTGCTCGCTCGACGCCTGACAGGAGTCCGTCATGCGCCCGCCCGACGACCGCAGCCGTCTCACCCGGCGCATGGCCCCGGACGAGTGCCTGCTCCTCCTGGAGGCCGAGGACGTCGGTCGGCTGGCCATCGTCCAGGGTCACGTCCCGGCGATCTTCCCGATCAACTACCGACTGGACGGAGGCGACATCGTCTTCCGCACCGCCCCCGGCGCGAAGGTCACCCACGGGCCGCGCGCCTTGGCCGCCTTCGAGATCGACGGGCTCGACCGGGAGGCCCGCACGGGGTGGAGCGTCGTGGTCGTCGGCGCACTGGAGGTCCTCGCCCCGTCCGACGCCGCCCGGCTCGCTCGTCTCGAGCAGCTGCCCATCGCTCCGTGGGCGGGCGGCCAGAAGGACGTCCTCATGCGCCTCGTGCCCGGCACCATCACCGGCCGCATGATCGGGCCCGACGGGACGACCTGATGCCGCCGGCCGCCG
>DATHEV010000280.1:0-4768 GCA_035318405.1 Iamia sp. | reverse complement strand
GACGACGACGTCCTGGTCCGACTGCCCGCGGAGGAGCGATGAACGTCGACGACCACCTCGCCCGGATCGAGGAGGACGGCTGGACGGTCGTCCCCGACGCCATCGAGCCCGACCTCCTCGACCGGCTCGACGAGACCCTGGCCCGGCTCGAGCGCGACCTCGAGGCGGTGCCGGCGAAGAACGTCTTCGAGGGGCACACGACCGTCCGGATCTACAACCTCCTCGCCCTCGACCCGGTGTTCCAGGAGGTCCCGGTCCACCCGTCGGTGCTGCCCGTCATCGAGGGCGTGATCGGGCGGGGCAGCCTGGTGTCGTCGCTGTCGTCGATCGCCATCGACCCCGGCGAGGTGGCCCAGCCCCTGCACGTCGACGACGCCGTGATCCCCCTCCCCCGGCCCCACATCCCCGTCATCTGCAACTCGATGTGGGCGCTGACCGACTTCACCGCCGCCAACGGCGCCACCCGGGTCGTGTCCGGCTCGCACCAGGCCACCGAGCAGCCCGACCCCTTCGCCGCCATCGAGACGGTGGCGGCCGAGATGCCCCGCGGCTCGGTGCTGATCTGGCCCGGCTCGACCTGGCACGGCGGGGGCGCCAACACCACCGACGAGCGCCGCATGGGGCTGGCCATGAACTACTGCGCCGGGTGGGTTCGCCAGCAGGAGAACCAGCAGCTGGGCATCCCCCTCGATGTGGCCCGCACCTTCGCCCCCGCCCTGCGCAAGCTGTGCGGCTTCGGCGTCTACAAGGGCCTCATCGGCCACATCGACAAGCACGACCCGGCCGTCCTCCTGCTCGACGAGCCCACCGGCGACCGCCCGGCCACGCTCTTCGACCGGATGGGCTGAGACCGCTCGTGACCGAGCCGAACACCTTCGACCCGGGTCCCCTCGCGGCCATCGCCGGCTGGCCCGTGGCCAACGCCGCCGCCGCCGTGGTCGGGCCCGACGGCATCCGCCACGTCTACGGCGACGTCGACCGGCCCTACTGGCTGGCCTCGGTGACCAAGCCGCTGTTCGCCACCGCCGTCCTCGTCGCCATCGAGGAGGAGAGCCTGGCACTGGCCACCCCGGCCGGGCCCGAGGGCTCCACCGTCGAGCACCTCCTGAGCCACGCCTCCGGGCTGGGTCTCGACGGCGGCGAGATGGCCAAGCCCGGACGGCGGCGGATCTACAGCAACGCCGCCTTCAACGTCCTGGGCACGACCCTCGCCGGAGCCTGCGACCTGGCCCCGGCCACCTACCTGGCCGAGGCCGTCCTCGGGCCCCTGGGCATGGCGGACACGTCCCTCGACGGGTCCCCCGCCAGCGGGGCCACCAGCACGGTCGCCGACCTGGCCCGGTGGGTGGGCGAGCTCCTGCGACCCCGCCTGCTGGCGCCCGAGACGGTCACGGCCGCCCGGACGGTCCACATCCCCGGGCTCGACGGGCTGGTGCCCGGCTACGGCAAGCAGTCCCCCAACGACTGGGGCCTCGGCTTCGAGATCAAGGGCACCAAGTCCCCCCACTGGACGGCGCCCGGCGGCGATCCCGCCACCTACGGCCACTTCGGGCGCAGCGGGACGTTCGTGTGGATCGATCCCCATGCGGAGCTGGCCCTCGTCGTGCTCACCGACCGCGAGTTCGAGTCCTGGGCCAAGCCGCTCTGGCCGGTCCTGTCCGAGGCGGTCCTGGCCCCCTCACCCTGAGGGGGGATTGGGCCACCCAGGGTGAGAAACCCCTCATCACGGAGGGTGGCGGACCGATGGAAGGGCATGTCTCCGACGGAGCCGAGCTGAGGTGCTGCCCGAGCTGCGCGCCCGTCGCGCCCTCTCCGGTGTGGGGCTGAAGCCCAACGTCCCGTTGGAGGCGGTGGAGAGCGTCAACAACGAGGTCTGGATGACCGACGAGCTGGTCGTCCGGGTCAGCTGCCGGCCCGACCAGCGTCTGCGGCGGGAGGCCCAGCTCTCCCAGGTCCTCCCCAACGCCGTGGGCTACCCGCCCGTGCTCGGCTACGGCGCCGAGATGGGCAGCGAGTGGCTCGTCCTGGGCCGCCTGCCCGGCTACCCGCTGAGCCGGGTGTGGCCGTCGCTCACCAAGGAGGCCCGCCGCCAGGCCATCCGCGAGCTGGCCGAGCGGCTGCGGCTGATCCACAACACGCAGGTGCCGGCCCTCGCCCCCCTGCGCCACCTGCCCCAGCTCCTCGACCCGGCGCCGTCGGGCACCATGGCGGTGGCCCGCCTCATCGTCTCGATCGACAAGGCCGGGCGGCTCGAGCACATCGACCGGCGCTTCGCCGAGGACCTCGGCGCCATGGTGCAGGGCCTTGCCTGGTGCCTGGAGCCGTTCACGTCCCGGACCCTGATCCACGGCGACCTGAGCTTCGAGAACGTCCTCTACGACCCGAGCAAGCGCCGGCTGGAGGCCATCCTCGACTTCGAGTGGGCCCGCGGGGCGCCGCGCGACCTCGACCTCGACGTCTTCCTCCGCTTCTGCGCCTACCCCGACCTCCACGTCCCGGCGAGCTACGCCGGCCAGACCCATGCCGCCGACTACGCCGAGGTGCCGTACTGGCTGGCCGAGGCCTACCCCGAGCTGTTCTCGGCCCCCGAGCAGCTCGACCGCTGCCGGCTCTTCGCCATCGCCTGGGACGTCGAGGAGCTGCTGACCTACCCGCCGACGATGGGCCCGGCCCACCTCGACGCCCGCCACCCGTACCGCCGGCTCCTCGCCATGCTCATCGGCGACTCCCACCTCGACCGCATGGACAACATGAACCAGGGCGCCCCCGCCTAGCCCTGAGGCCCTGAACCAGCGGCGCGACACCCGGCGGAGGTGCGCCGCTCCCAGTACACCGAGAGCTCCACCTCATGCTCCCCGGGAGATCTCGATGCCAGGTCATGGGCCGCTGCGTCCAGCATCCCCCACTCCACCGACTGGAACTCGAGCCGATCGACGAAGTCGCAGGCCCGCAGCAGACGTTGTGCGGCGATCCTGTCATCCAAGGCCCAGCCGTGGACGAGAGGGCGCAACCGGCGCCGTCCGATGTCCTCAATGCCCCCCACGATGTCATGGAGCACGCCGGTCCGCAGGTCGACACCGACTGCGTTCATGCTGAAGTCCATCGAGATGAATGCACCCTCAATAGTGGATCGACGCCCGAGTGCGTCAGCCACGGGGAAGACATCGATCGTCCGATTGTCCGGCAGGAGGTATGTACGGTTGCCGAACCAGGTCGGACGGTGGGGCGCGAGAGCATCCAGAGCGGCGAACACCTCCGATCGATCTCCATCGACCATCAGATCTATGTCCCGCACCAGCGCGGCTGGTCCGGACCAGGTGAAGTCCCGCACCGCACCCCCCACCACCATCACCGTCCACGTGCCCAGCAAGGCGAGGAAGGCCTTCAGAGGCGAGCCATAGGGCCCGACCGAAAGCCATTCGACCAGCTCCCAACCCTCGACGCGAGGACGACCGTCGTCGTGTCGGGACGTCACCAAAGTACCCTCTCCCCGTGTCTGTCTCGCCACTCGCGACCGCGCGTCTCCGCACCTTCCCGCTGCGAGGACGAGTCGCAAGCCGTACCTCGTGGGAACAGGTGGCAGCGTACTGCAGTGATCCCGTGACCGCCGACGCCCTTCGACGCTGGAAAGACGACCTCCACTCGATCGCGAGTACACAAGGCGTCAGCCAGCGCGACGTCGTCAGACAGCTCTGTCTGCACCTCCCCTCGTGGCCCCGCCAGACTCTCTTGGCGGAGGCGGCGCCGTTCGGCCTGAGGCAGATCATCTCCGAGCGACTCGAGAATCGTCGGCGTCATGCGGAGGACCTTGGGATCAGCCTGGGGAGACCCGCCCGCGAGATGGCGGCGTCATCTCTCCCGCACCAGCTCCGAAGCGCCGAGTGGGTCGTCAAGACCTGCGACGAGGATCTCGCCGCGACCTACGAACAGCACTTCCACTACATGGGCTGTCCTCGGGACGACAGCATCCTCCGAATGGGCCTGTACGCCGAACCGGACGAGATGTCGCCGACGGTCTACGCCGCCGTCTCTCGGTGCGACCGGCAGCACGTCGCCGACGCCGTCTCCGAGGCCCTCGGCCTGACGGTGCCGCTGACCCGCATTGCCACGCTGACTCGCGTCTTCGGCAACCAGCTTGCGGGAAGCAACGCTACCTCGGCGCTGGTCGCGACCGTCTCCCGACGTCTGAACGACCTGGGCTTCACGATCCTCGTCACGGCGGTCAACCCCTTCCTCGGGTTCTCCGGCGCCTCGATGAGAGCCTCAGGCTTCGTCCCGTTCGCCCTGGCCGACGTCTACTACGGATATGACCGTCGGGGGCACTACTGCACCCGACGCCAGTCGGGGAGCACTTCGGTCAGCCCCGCAGTCTGGGTTCCTCCCCGGAACATCCTGATGGTGCGCAGCACGGGCGCACCGACGAGAAGGCACGTCCATCGCACCACCGCCATCGCCGTCATCGCGCCGGATCCTGACTGCTAGGTTGCCGAAGGGTGGATCTGTCATCGTTGCGTCAGGAACTCGAATGGGTCTGGAGCGATGACACGGCGTACCAGGCCAGAGATGATTCTGCCGCCGGACCGTCAGCGGGGCAGTGTGGCGTCACGTCGGCGTTGCTCGCCAAGCACTTCGACCGGGAGGGATTGGACGTGGAGTTCTGTGAAGGCTCAGTCCACTTCGACGATCATGGCCTCCATGACATCGAGAGCCACTGTTGGGTTGAGCTCCCGCCGACATCCACCAATGCGGCCAGACTCAACAACATCGC
>DATHEV010000279.1:0-9591 GCA_035318405.1 Iamia sp. | reverse complement strand
ACGTCGTCGTTCAGCGTGACCGACACCGACATCGGGGCGTAGGCCTCGTCGACCCGGCCGTCGACGGTGTCGATCGACTTGATCGTCGAGTTGAAGCCCGACGGGAGCACGACCACCTCGTCGCCCGGCTTGAGCACGCCGCCCGCCATCGTGCCCGCATAGCCCCGGTAGTCGCGCCGGACACCGGACTGCGGACGGATCACGTACTGCACCGGGAATCGGGCGTCGATCAGGTTCCGGTCGCTGGCGATGTGCACCTCTTCGAGCTGGTGGAGCAGCGCCGAACCTTCGTACCAGTCCATGTTCCCGCTGCGGGTCACCACGTTGTCGCCCTGGAGCGCCGACATGGGGATGCTGGTCAGGTCGTTGACGTCGAGCTTGGCCGCGAAGTCGCGGAACTCGTCGGAGATCTCCTGGAAGCGCTCCTCGGACCAGTCGACGAGGTCCATCTTGTTGACGCACAGCACCAGGTGCGGGATCTGGAGCAGCGTCGACAGGAAGGCGTGGCGCCGGGACTGCTCGATGATGCCCTTGCGGGCGTCGACCAGGATCAGGGCCAGATCGGCCGTCGAGGCCCCGGTGACCATGTTCCGCGTGTACTGGATGTGGCCGGGGGTGTCGGCGATGATGAACTTGCGGCGGGGCGTGGCGAAGTAGCGGTAGGCCACGTCGATGGTGATGCCCTGCTCGCGCTCGGCCCGCAGGCCGTCGGTCAGCAGCGCCAGGTTCGTGTAGTCGGCGCCCATGCGGGCCGAGGTGGCCTCGATGGCGTCCAGCTGGTCCTGGAAGATCGCCTTCGAGTCGTAGAGGAGCCTGCCGATGAGGGTCGACTTCCCGTCATCGACCGAGCCGGCCGTGGCCAGGCGGAGGAGCTCCGTCACTAGAAGTACCCCTCCTTCTTGCGGTCTTCCATGCCGGCCTCGCTGATGCGGTCGTCGGCCCGGGTGGCGCCCCGCTCGGTGAGCCGGGTGGCGGCCACCTCGGTGATGACCTCGTCGATCGTGGAGGCCGTGGAGTCGACCGCACCGGTGCCGGTGGCGTCGCCGATGGTGCGGAACCGGACGGTGCGGGTCTCGACCACCTCGTCGTCGCCCAGGGTGATGTGGCGGGTGACGCCGATCCACATGCCGTCGCGCATCACCACCTCGCGCTCGTGGGCGAAGTAGAGCGGCGGCAGCGCCACCTGGTCGGCGCCGATGTACTGCCAGATGTCGAGCTCGGTCCAGTTGCTCAGGGGGAAGACCCGGATGTGCTCGCCCTTGTGGTGGCGGCCGTTGTAGAGGCTCCACAGCTCGGGGCGTTGGTTCTTGGGGTCCCACTGGCCGAACTCGTCGCGGAAGCTGAAGACCCGCTCCTTGGCCCGGGCCTTCTCCTCGTCCCGCCGGGCCCCGCCGAAGACGGCGTCGAACTCGTTGTCCTCGATGGCCTCGAGCAGCACGGGCGTCTGGATCCGGTTGCGGGTGGCGCCGGTGCCGCTGGCCTCGCGCACCTTGCCGGCGGCGATGGCGTCGGGGACCGAGGCGACGACCAGGCGCAGGCCGTGCTTGGCGATCTCCGCGTCGCGGAAGGCGAGGACCTCGTCGTAGTTGTGGCCGGTGTCGATGTGCATCACCGCGAACGGGAGCGGGCACGGCCAGAACGCCTTGCGGGCGACGTGGAGCATCACCGCCGAGTCCTTGCCCCCGCTGAACAGCAGGACGGGACGCTCGAACTCGGCCGCCACCTCACGGATGATGTGGATGGCCTCGGCCTCGAGGGCCCGGAGGTGCGAGAGCTGGTAGCTCGGTGCAGGCGAGGGGGACGGCACGACGGGCGAGCGTAGCGGCGGCCCCTCCGACCCCAGCACACCGGCGCGCGCCGGGTCGGGGCCGCCAGCGGCGGGGACGTCTCCGTGGTGCATCCCGATACCGTCGGCCGCGACCGGCCGATCTGGACCGTTCGCGCTCGACCGGCGGAGACCGGGCCAGACTGCCCGGATGCCCTCACCCGACGCCGGTGCCATCCCGATCGCCTCCGCCGACGACCACGCCCTGGCCGCCCGGCTGGCCGACGAGGCCGGTGCCCTGCTGCTCGCCCTGCGCGAGGAGCTCCAGTACGAGGGCTCCGCCACGCTGAAGCGGGAGGGCGACCGCCGGGCCCACGACCTGCTGGTGGCCCGGTTGGCCGAGGAGCGCCCCGACGACGCCGTCCTGTCGGAGGAGGGCCGCGACGATGCCGAGCGGCTGACGTCGGCCCGCACCTGGATCGTCGACCCCCTCGACGGCACCCGCGAGTTCGGCGAGCCGCCCCGGGTCGACTGGGCCGTCCACGTGGCCCTCGTGGCCGCCAACCGCCCCATCGCCGGCGCCGTCGCCCTGCCCGCCCAGGGGATCACGCTGTCGACCGCCAACCCGTCGCCCACCCCGCCCCTGCCGCCCACCCCGCCGCGGGTGATCGTCAGCCGCAGCCGCCCGCCCATGGTCGCCCTGGCCATCGCCGAGGCCCTCGGGGCCGAGCTGGTCGAGATGGGCTCGGCCGGCGCCAAGGTGGCCGCCGTGGTCCAGGGCGTGGCCGACATCTACCCCCACGCCGGCGGCCAGTACGAGTGGGACAGCTGCGCCCCGGTCGCGGTCGCCTCCGCCGTCGGGCTGCACTGCTCGCGCATCGACGGCGCCCCGCTCCGCTACAACCAGCCCGACCCCTGGCTCCCCGACCTGCTGGTCTGCCCGCCCCATCTCGTCGACGAGATCCTCGCCGTCACCAGGAGCGCCTTCTACTAGAGGGCGTCGTGGAGGCTGGGGACGCGGATGGCGACCACGGCGATGTCGTCGGCGGCGGAGTCGGGGTCGCGGAAGTCGTCGACCGCCTTCAGGACCCGGGCCGTGACCTCGCGGGCCGAGGCCAGCTCGGTGGCGCCCTCCAGCGAGGCGACCAGGCGGCCCTCGCCGAACTGCTCGGGGCCGTTGCGGGCCTCGGTGACCCCGTCGGTGTAGAGGACGAGGGCGTCACCCGGGCCGAGGTCGACCTCGACCTCCTGGAGCGGGGGGTCGGGCAGGACGCCGAGCAGGGTGCCGGCGGCGTCGACCTTCTCGACGGACCCGTCGGCCCGCAGGAGCAGGGGGCGGGGGTGGCCACCGCAGGCCACCGCGGCGGTGGCCCGGCCCCGTCCCGGCGCCAGCTGCACCAGCACGGCGGTCACGAACCGGGCGTCGTCGATCTGGTCGAGGATGGCGTCGTTGGTGGCGCCGAGGACGGCGGCCGGCCCAGCGGTGCCCAGACCCGGGGCCACGGCCCGGAGGGTGTGGCGGAAGAGACCGGTGACGGCGGCCGCCACCGGGCCCTTGCCGCACACGTCGCCGAGGATGACGTTCCAGCCCTCGGTGGTCTCGAAGACGTCGTAGAAGTCGCCGCCGATCTCGATGCCGGCCTCGGCCACCCGGTAGTCGGCGCCCAGGTCGATGCCGGGGATCTCGGGCAGGGCCGGCGGCAGCAACGTCTGCTGGAGGGCCCGGGCCACCTCGGTGCGGGAGTCGAACAGCACGGCGGTGTCGATGGCCGTGGCCGCCCGGCTGGCGATGTTCTCGAGCAGGTTCTGGTCGTCGGCGTCGTAGGAGCGGGTGCCGGTGGTGACCAGCGTGATGCCGCCGAGCACCCGGCCCCGGGAGACCAGCGGGGCCACCAGCGCGGAGCGGGGCTGGAGGGCCCGGAGCAGGGCGAGGTGCTCGTCGTCGGCCGCCACGGCCTCGAGGTCGGCATCGGTGATGTCCTCGACCCGCTCCGAGCGGCCGGTGCGCATGGCCCGGCGCACGCTCCAGATGCCGTCGCCGCCGGCGTCGCGCCGCCGGAGCCGCATCTCCTCGACCAGCGGGACCTGGCGGGGGTCGATGTGGACCAAGGCCATCGGGCGCAGCCCGCCGTCGTCGTCGAGGGCGTCGAGCGTGCACCAGTCGGCGATGCGGGGCACGAGGAGGGCGGCGAGGGTCTCGTGGACGGCCCTGGGGTCGAGCGTGGTGGCCAGCGCCCCGCTGATCTCGGCCAGGAGGGCCAGCCGCTCGCGTGACGCCTCGGCGGCCAGACGGGCGGCGTGCTCGCGCTCGAGCAGGCGGAGCTTCACGTCCTCCATGACGTGGCGCTCGGTCACGTCGGTGGCCACGCCGATCATGCGCAGCGGCGTGCCGTCGCGGGTGGCGACCACCCGGCCCCGGCTCTCGACCCACCGCAGCTCGCCGTTGGGCAGCCGCATGCGGAACTCGTCCTCGTACTCGGTCCCGTTCTGCGCCGCGCTGACCAGGGCGGCCGTGGCCCGGTCCCGGTCCTCGGCGGCGATGATCTCGGTGACGTCGGTGCCCCGCTGGCCGAAGGTGCCCGGTGTCAGCCCGGCGATGGCCTCCATGCGCGGCGACCAGACCACCCGCTGGGTGATGAGGTCCCAGTCCCAGGTGCCCATGCCGCCGGCGTCGAGGGTGAGGTCGAGCCGGGCCAGGCTCTCGCGCTGGCGCCGCGAGGCGAGCCGCTCGTCGGTGACCTCGACGAAGATCACCCCGGCCCCGAAGAGGACGTCGTCGGCCCGGCGGATGGGGAAGGCGCTGACCTGCCAGTAGCGACGCCGGCCGGGGTCGCCGGTGCGGAGCTCGACCGGGTCGCCGGCCTTGGACTCGGTCAGGGCCCGGCGGGCCAGCGGGGCCAGGTCGGCGGCCAGCGCCGGCACGAGATCCTCGAGGGTGCGCAGCGGTGTGCCCCCCACGTCGACCACCGGGGCGTCGGGCCCGACGCCGCGGACCTCGCCCAGGTCCCGCAGGGCCTCGTTGTGGTGCAGCACGCGCAGCTCGGTGTCGACCACGACCGTGGCCACCGGGGCGTGCGCCAGCAGCGAGTCGAGGACGGCCCGGACCCGGATCCGCTCGCCCTGCTCGGCCTCGGCCTGACGGGCCAGGCGGGCGGTCTCGGCCAGCAGGGCGCACTCGGCGGCCAGGCTCTCCAGAGCGGTGACGGCGGCCGGGGTGAAGTGGTCGGTCCGGGCCGACATCAGGGCCAGGACGCCGACGGCCCGGTCGTCGGCCACCAGCGGCAGCAGCACCGCGCTGGCGATGCCCAGCCGGCGCCAGATCTCGTAGACCTCGCGCGTCGGCGCCACGTCGACCAGCTCCTCGACGGGCCGCTGGCGGACGGCGGCCCGCCGAGTGATCAGGGGCTCGCCCATGTCGGTGTTGGTCTGCGGATCGAGGCTCGGTGAGGCCTGGAGCTCGGCGATCAGAGGGGCGAGGGCCGGGTCGCGGTGGTGGGCGGCGGCACGCAGCAGGTTGCCGTCCGGCTGGACGAGGTGGATCGTGCCCCAGTCGGAGAACGACTCGACGACCAGCTCGAGCAGCCGCTGGGTCGAGCCCATGCTGTCGGGCTCGGCGGCGAAGGCCATGGCCACCCGCGCCGCGAGCGCGGAGGGATCGACGGTGCTCCCTGCGATCGAGTCGCCCGGCGACTGGGACCCCAGGGTCACGGTCCGAGACTACGCCGTCACGTACCATCACACGTCGTCCTGGTCGCGGCCCGCGCTCGGCTCCACGTGGAGGTGGGGGTGTCGGAGGGGCCAGACTCCCCTCGTGACCACCACGGAGCCCTCGCCCGATCTGGCCCAGGGCGCCTTCACCGCCAACGGGCCCTGGGTCGTCCCCGCCGACCTGCCCTGGAGGACCGCGGTCCCCGCCGAGCGGGCCCGCATCCGCCGCCGGCTCCCCGACCTGGTCCGCCCGTCCCGCCTGCCGCCGCTGGGACGCCTCGTCCGGGTCGCCGGCCGGCTGGGCCCGGCCGTCGGGCTGTGGGCCGTGGGCGCCCGCCGCAAGGGTGGCACCGAGTCCCGCCAGGACCTGGCCCGCCGGCTGCGGCTGGCCGCCGAGGCGCTCGGCCCGACCTACATCAAGCTGGGCCAGATCATCGCCAGCGGCGAGGGCCTGTTCCCCGCCGAGCTGGTGAACGAGATGCGGCGCTGCCGCGACCAGGTCCCGCCCGAGCCCTTCGCCATGGTGCGGGCGGCCGTGGAGGCGGACCTCGGGAAGCCGCTCGACGAGGTCTTCGCCCGCTTCGACCGGCGCCCGCTGGCGGCGGCCTCGATCGCCCAGGTCCACGTCGCCGCCCTCCACCCGCTCGAGCCCGGCGGCGAGCCCATCGAGGTCGTGGTCAAGGTCCAGCGGCCCCGCATCGCCGAGCTGGTCGAGGCCGACCTCAAGGTCATGGCCTGGCTCGCCCCCCACTTCGTCGGGCGGATCCCGGTGGCGGCGCTGGCCAACCCGCCGGCCCTCGTCGAGCTGTTCGGCGAGACCATCACCGAGGAGCTCGACTTCCGCCTCGAGGCCGACAACATGCTCGACGTGGCCCGGGTGTTCGTCCAGCTGGGGAACGACGCCTACGTGGTGCCCCGGCCGCACCCGACCCTCGTGACCCGCCGGGTGCTGGTGATGGAGCGGCTCGCCGGCTTCGCCTTCGAGGACGTCGTCGGCATGCAGGCGGCCGACATCGACACCAAGGCCGTCGTCCGCTCGGGGATGATCGGCTTCCTGGAGGGCGCCATGCTCCACGGCATCTTCCACGGCGACCTCCACGCCGGGAACCTCTTCGTGCTGCCGGACGGGCGCACCGCCCTCCTCGACTTCGGCATCACCGGCCGGATGGGCGAGGAGCGCCGCCAGGCCTTCCTCCGCCTGCTCGTCAGCGCCACCATGAACGACGTCCGGGGCCAGCTGGCCGCCATCCGCGACCTGGGCGCCCTGCCGCCCGACGTCGACCTCGACGCCGTCATCGTCGACCTCGGCCTCGACCGGCCGGTGGTCGACCCCACGACGCTCACCCCCGAGCAGCTCACGGCCGAGATCCAGCAGACGCTCAAGGGCCTGCTCGGCTACGGCGCCAAGATGCCCAAGGAGCTGATGCTCTTCGTCAAGAACATGGTGTTCCTCGACGGGGCCATCGCCACCCTGGCGCCCGACCTCGACCTGTTCGCCGAGATCGCCCACATCGCCACCTACTTCGCCACCCGCCACGGCTCGCAGATCTCGGCCGAGGTCGGCGTCGACGAGTCGTCGTGGAACCTCGACATGGGCGGCGTGCGGGCCATGTACGGCGTCGACGAGGCCACCGACGCCCTGACCCACCGCGAGCTCCAGCAGCGCCGCGAGGTGATCGCCACCCGTCTGGCCGCCCGCGAGCGCCCCAGCCTCCGAACCCAGATCACCAAGAAGGTCAAGGAGCGGCGTACAGGGCGCTGACCTCGTCGGCGAGGCGGGCCAGCTCGGCCCGGAGGGCGGGTGGGGCGAGGGCCTCGACCTCGGCGCCGAAGACGACCAGGTCGGCGGCGGCCCGGGCGATCGACTCGACGGGGAGCTCGACCACGAGGTCGCCCGGGGGCTCGTCGACGCCGCGCACCGCGGCGGTGAGCGGGTGCGAGGGGTGGTCGGGCAACCGGTCCCGCAGGGCGGACGAGACCCGGACCGTCGCCGACCCGGTGAGACGACGGGCGTCGAGGTCGGCCAGGTGGCGCCGCCAGTGCTCGGCCAGGGCGAAGCCCGGCACCCGGGTGAAGGTCGCAGCGGTCGGCGTGAGGGCGAGGACGTTCGACACCCGGTAGGTGCGCACGTCGGCCGCCGTCGCTCGCCGACGGGACCCCGCCGTCCGGGCCACGACGTACCAGGTGCCGCCCTTGAGGACGAGGCCGTGGGGCTCGAGCGTGCGGGTCACCTCGCGGGGCTCCTCCCAGCGGCGGTAGGTGACCTCGACCCGGCGCTCGTGGAGGACCGCCTCGGACAGGGCGGCCAGGTGGGGCGGGTCCTCCACGTCGGCATACCAGGCCGGGACGTCGAGGTGGAACCGGTCGCGGAGCCGGCCGGCGCGCTCTCGCTGGTCGGGCGCCAGGGCGGCCATCAGCTTGCGCTCGGCCGCCGCGCTCTCGGCCGTCAGCCCCAGGGCGGCGGCCGGCCCGGGCATCCCGACCAGGAAGAGGGCGTCGGCCTCGGCGCCGGTCATGCCGGTCAGCCGGGTGCGGTAGCCCTCGACCAGCCGGTACCCACCGGCCCGCCCCTGCTCCGACCAGATCGGGATCCCGGCCGCCGTCAGCGCCTCGACGTCGCGGTACACGGTGCGGACCGAGACGTCGAGCTCGCGGGCCACCTCGGGCGCGGAGACCCGGCCCCGGGCCTGGAGGAGCAGCAGCAGCGAGAGCAGGCGGGCGGCCTTGACGTCTCCGGGCACCGGGCCAGGTTCGCACAGAACACTGACAGGTCTTGGCAGGTATTGCTGCGAGGGTGCCCCCATGAACTTCGACCACCTCGCCGGCCCGCTCGACGTCACCCACCGCCGCAAGGGCCCGGACGGGTGGGAGGAGTCGACGGGGTCGATCTCGGGTCGCTCCCTCCTCGGAGGGTCGGCCAACGTGGCGGCGGTGAGCCAGGCCGGCGCCGTGCTCGGCGTGTCGCTCAAGATCCTCGACCAGGCGACCGGCGGGTGGACCGCCTGGTGGGTCGACGCCGCCACCGGCACGCTGAGCCCGCCGCTGCGGGGCCGCGGGGCCGACGACGGGATCCGCCTCGCGGGGGTCGACGCCGACGGCACCCTGTGCGCCGACGTCGTCTCCGCCCTGACCGCCACCTCCGCCTTCTGGGAGCAGAGCCGGTCCGCCGACGGCGGCCGCACGTGGGACCAGGAGTGGACGATGGAGATGGCCCGCCGTCGGCTCCCGACCCCGATCCGTCGCCCGCCGGCGAGTTCGCCTTCCTGGCCCGCGAGCTCGAGGTCGAGCACCGGCGCCGGTCCCGGCGGGGCGACGGCTGGGAGGAGTTCACCTCGGTCCACCGCGGGGCCACCCACCTCGACGGGGCGGTGAGCATCGACGAGGTCGGGCTGCCCGACGGTGGCGCCGGGATGACGTTCCGGGTGCGGGAGGCGGCCACCGGGTCGTGGTCGATCTGGTGGGTGAACAGCGGTGTCGGCCGGCTGGAGCCCCCGGTCCACGGCCGGTTCGGCCCCGACGGCACCGGCACGTTCGTCGGCGCCGAGGACGACCGGCTCGTCCGCTTCACCTGGTCGGACACCACCACCGACCGGCCCCACTGGAGCCAGGAGCTGTCGACCGACGGCGGCCTGACCTGGGTCCTCGACTGGGAGATGGCCTTCTCGCCGGTCGTCCCGGCCGAGGTGACCTCGTGATCGTCGAGCTGCGCCAGTACCCGCTCCGCCCCGGCACCGTGGACGGCTTCGTCGAGCTGTTCGACACGCACTTCGTCGAGTCGCAGGAGGAGGTCGGGATCCAGGTCCTGGGCACGTTCCGCGACGTCGACGACCCCGACCGCTTCGTGTGGCTGCGGGCCTTCCCCGACATGGCGTCCCGCCGGGCGGCGCTCGAGGCCTTCTACCTGGCGCCCGCGCCGGCGTGGCGCGACCACCGGACGGCGGCCAACGCCGCCATCGCCGACTCCGACGACGTCCTCCTGCTCACCCCCGAGCCCGGCTGGTCGCTCCCCGCGGCCCCGATCGGCACCCCGGACGTCGCCATCACGGTCTGGCCCGGCCGGCTCGACCTCGGCGTTCCCGCCCTGGTCACCGCCGACGAGGTCAACGACTTCCCCGCCC
>DATHEV010000278.1:0-3941 GCA_035318405.1 Iamia sp. | reverse complement strand
GGAAGCACGTCCACTTCGCCACCGACCCGTCGACCCTGCCCCCGCTGCTGTTCGATCTCGAGGGCGACCCCGAGGGCACCGTCGACCTGGCGGCCGACCCGGCCCACGCCGGCGACCTGGCCGCGGCCACGGGGTCGCTGCTGCGCTGGCGCATGCGCCACGACGAGCGCACCCTCACCGGCCACATGGTCACGCCCGCCGGCCTGGTGGTCCGGCGCGACCCCCACCGCTGACCCGCCGCCCCGCCTCGGCGGGGGTCGGGGGGAGTGGGTGGGCTACCGTTTCGCCGGTCACGTCCAGGGGGGATAGCTGATGAGCGACGCACGCGCGTCGAAGCCGACCGGCGCGGCCGACGTTCGGAACGGTCCACCGGTGCTGGTCCTGGTGCTGGCCGGGCTCTGCGTCGTGACGAGCGCCGCCCTGGTCCCGCTCGACGACCTCGGCACCCACGTCCTCGGGTACGTCGCCGCGTCGGTGCTGGCCATCGTCCTCGTCGGGCTCTTCCGGCGCTTCGACCTGACCCGCCGGCTGGCCCCCGGCTACCGCGCCCGCCCCGGCGTCGGCCGGCTGGTGACGGTGCTGCTGCTGGCGGCCTTCGCCGTCGCTGCCGTCCACGTGTGGGCCATCGCCACGGAGCTGGCGTCGTGAGCCGGCGCCGCCTGGCGTCCGTCGCCGCCGCCGGGGCCGCCCTGGCCACGGTCCTGTCCCTGCTGACCGGGGGCGCGGCGCTCGCATCCGGTCCCGTCGCTCCGGCCCGCCAGACCGAACCCGACCCGGCGGCCGACGATCCCGCCGCCGACCCGGCCGAGGATCGCGCCGCGGGCACCGCCGATCCGTTCGACCGTCTCGCCGCCTGCGTGGGCGCCGAGGGCCGGCTCCTCGTCGTCCTGCTGGTCGACGAGTCGGCCAGCCTGCGCGAGACCGACCCCGACGACCAGCGGGTCGCCGCCGCCCGGGCTGCGCTCCGCAGCATCGACCTGCTCCGCGGTACCGACGCCGCCGGCGGCTCGATCGCCATCGACGTGCTCGTGTCCACCTTCTCGTTCGACTTCGCCACCGTCGGCGACTGGTCGCCGCTCACGGAGGAGACACGGGGTGCGGTCGACGACCGGATCGCCGGCCTCGCCGATCGGGACGAGAGCATGGACACGGACTTCCACAACGCCCTCGACGGTGCCCGCCGGGCGCTGGCCGACCGGGCCACCGAGTCGACCGAGGCCGCCGGCGGCAACGTCTGCAAGGCCATCCTCCTCTTCACCGACGGCAGCTACACGCTCGGCGCCCGCACCACCGAGGCTCAGCGCGAGCGCTTCGGCACCACCAAGACCTACGCCCCCGACATCGTCCTCGACCGCGACGAGGCGGTGCGGGAGGCCACCGGCCTCGGCGTCGCCGCCCTCTGTCGCGAGGGCGGGGTGGCCGACCAGGTGCGCGCCGACAACATCACCCTGGTGTCCGTGCCCCTCGGCGAGGGCAGCGGCCTGCTGGAGGCCCTCACCACCGGATCGTCCGAGGAGCGCGACTGTGGTGATCCCGAGACCGACACCCCGGGCGCGTACCTGCCGGCCCCGGACACCGACGAGCTGCTGCGCACCTTCGACCTGGTCGCGTCGCGCATCGGCGGCGGCTCGCCGGTCGGCGAACCGGCCCGGCTGGTGCCCTGCGACGACGACGTCTGCGACGAGGGCGCGGTCACCTTCGCGGTGTCGCCCTCGCTCCGCCGGGTCCACGTGTTCGCGGCCGTGCCCGGCGACGAGACCCGGGTGGTGCTGCGCCCGCCGGAGGGCGACGACCTGGAGCTGGAGCCGGGCGCCGACGCGGACGAGGACGTGGCCGGGATCCCGGTCGTCGCCCGCTGGATCGCCGATCGGGCTGTCACCATCGACCTGGCCGTGCCCCCGGACGGCACCGGCGCCGGCGACTGGAGCGTCGTGCTCGTCGGTCCGGAGGGCGATGCCACCGGGTTGGTCCAGGTGGTGACGTTCAGCGACCTCGTCGCCCGGCTCGAGCCGGGCACGAGCCTCCTGCTGGGGGGCGTCCAGACGCTCGCAGCCACCATCACCACCCGCGACGGCGCGGAGAGCAGCGAGGAGCTGCGGGACCCCCGCGTCACGGCCACGCTCGTCGACCCGATCACCGGGTCGGTGGCCACTGTCGAGCTGGGTGCCGGCGAGGACGGCTTCTCGGGCAACTACTCGGTCCCCGACGACGTGACGTCGTCGGCCCTCCGGGCCTCGCTGCGGCTCGAGGCGACGACACCCGAGGGGGCGGCCATCACGTCGGTCGCCCCCGAGACCGTCCTGTCCGTCCGCCGCCCCGAGGGCTACCCGCAGCTCGTGCAACCCGTGCTCGAGCTGACGCCCGTCGTGGGCGACGACGCCGCCGAGGGCGTCCTCACCGTGGTCGTCCCGGACGGCGCCGACGGGTGCATCTGGATCGAGGACCTGACGGTCGACGACGGGCCCAAGGACGCCGGCGACCTCCTCCTGACCGCCGAGGGCGTCGGTCGCGACGAGGGCGAGTGCACCGAGATCGACGGCGGCCTGTCGGTCGACGTGCTGGTGGAGGCGGCGGACAAGGCCTCCGGCTCGGTGGTGGGCCACGTCCGCGTCGTCGTCGCCCGGACCGACGGCGAGGCGCCCATCCCCACCGACGTGCCGATCACCTTCGAGATGTCCCGCGGCATCGACGAGGCGAAGCGCCTGCTCCTGGCGGCCGGCCTGATGCTCGGGGGCCTGCTGGCCCCGCTGCTCCTCCTGGTGCTCATCAACCTGCTCACCACCCGGTTCCCCGACCTCGGGCACGTCCGGGCGGCCCGCGTCCCGGTGGTGGTCACCCGCAACGGCCAGGTGCTGCGGACCGATGGCGGCCTGGGCACGATGCACCTGATGCCGAGCGACTTCGAGTCGCTCGCCGGCCGGGGCCGGCGCCGGTTCACGTGGGGTGGCCTCGTCTTCGGGGCCCGCACGGCGCTGAACCCCTTCGCCGAGCCCTACGCGACCGTCGCCCCCGAGGAGGGCACCGCGGACGTCTCCCGCGAGGGGCGGCGCACGGACCTGGACCTCGGCCTGGTCGGGTCGTGGCTGTTCCTCCTCGACCAGGACGCCTCTCGGGCGGCGACGGCGGGCGAGGTCCACGGCATCCTCGTGGCCTTCGCGTCCGAGGGCGACGAGGCCGGGCAGGGCGACCGCATCGCCGGTTCGGTCCTGCAACGCGGGCCGACCGTCTCCCGCCGGCTGGCCGTCCTGGCCGGCCTGTCGATGACGGGCGCCTGAGCGGTCGAGCCCGACCGGAGCGCCCCCGTCCTGAGCACCCGGACCCGGTGGTCCGGCCGACGGGTCAGCCGGGCTCGGGACCGGTGAGGGCGGCGATGTCGTCGTCGAGGGTGGCCAGGACGTGGTCGATGGTGCGGCCCCGCAGGGCGGACTTGGTCCGCCCGACCGCGCCCCGGCGCAGGGTCGCCTTCTCGGTGGCCGTGGCGACGGCGGCGTCGACCACATCGGACCGGGGCACCAGCCGGTCGAGGTAGCCGGCGGCCACCGCCCCCTCGGGGTCGTAGACCCGGCCGAGGGTGGCTGCCGTGAGGTGGGCGGGGGAGAGGCGGTCGCGGGCCAGCTCGATGGCGAAGATCGGCAGCGGCATGCCGATGGCGACCTCGTTGAGGCCCAGCTTGGCCGGCACATCGGACGGCCCGATCCGCTCGTCCACGGCGAGCAGGGTCAGGGCCCCGCCGGCCAGGGCGTGGCCGGTGCAGGCGGCGACGGTGGGCAGCGGCGACCCGTAGAGCCGCATCAGGAACCGGGCCCCGGCGGCCACCAGGCCCTGCATCGCCGCCGTGCTCTCGGTCATGACGGCCAGGTCGTAGCCGGCCGAGAAGGCCCGGGCCCCGCCGGCCAGCACCAGGGCGGTGGCCTCGCCCTCGGCCCGCCCGAGCGCGTCGG
>DATHEV010000277.1:0-3528 GCA_035318405.1 Iamia sp. | reverse complement strand
CCTTCTTACCCGTCCACCTGGGCCAACACAAGGAAGGGGAGGTCATCCCATGGCCAGGCGGGCTTCGAGGAGCTCGACGGCGTCGAGGAGGACGGCCCGGGCCGCGGCGAGGCGGCCGGCGGTGCTCGGCACCTCGAGCAGCCGCTGGCGGTCGAGCGGCCCGACGGGCGCCAGGGCCGAGATCTGGTGGCTGGCCCCCTCGGCGTCGAGGTCGACCTCGACCGTGACCGGGGGAGCCGGCTCGCCCAGCTCGGCCTGGAGGGCGAGGGCCCGGCGCAGCTCGGCGAGGGCGGCGTCGCGCTGCTCGTGGTGGTCGGCGTCGGTGCCGTCGGGCTCGTCGGGCCAGTCCTCGACCTCGGCTCGCGGGTACGGATCGTCGGCCAGCCAGCGCCCGACCCGGATGCGCCGGGTGCCCACGCAGTGGAGGGCGTAGCGGCCGTCGGGCAGCTCGGCGGCCTCGACCATGCGGGCCACCGTGCCGACGTCGTAGCGCACGTCCCCGCCGCCCACCTCGCTCCCCCGGGAGATCAGCACCACGCCGAACTCGGGCGTCCCGTCCAGGCAGTCGCGCACCATCCGCCGGTAGCGCTCCTCGAACACGTGCAGGGGCAGGACCATCGACGGCACCAGCACGCTCCCGAGCGGGAACATCGGCATCGTCGATGGGTCGCTCATGGGTGACGCTGGAGGTGGCGGGCCCGGTGCCAGAGGTGCTCGAGGGCCCGGACGGCGCGATCGGCGGTCGGGTAGCAGAGCCGGCCGGTGGCCCGGACGGTGGCCGGACCGGGGTTGGCCGGGTCGGCCACGGCCAGCTCGGTGGCGACGAGGATGGGCTTGCCGGTGGCGTCGGCGATGTCGGCCGCCGCCTGGGCGAACCGGGCGTCCTGGCGCTCGTGGTACTCGACGATGCGGCCGATGCCGTGGTCGGGGTGGAAGCCGCCCTCGCGCAGCAGCCGGGCCTGGTTGGCCTGGATCCCGAGGCCCAGGTAGATCAGGGCGTCGACCTCGTCGTGGCGGGCGATCAGCTCCATCACGGTGGGGATCGTGTCGCGGGTCTCGCCGCCGGCCAGGTCGACCGGGTTGCTCTGGCTCCACCGGGGCGGCAGGTGCTCGTCGATGGCGGCGCGGAGATCGTCGGGCAGGGCCAGCAGCTCGAGGTCCGACCGGGTGATGGCGTCGGCGCACACCACGCCCCAGCCACCGGCGGTGGTCATGACGACGGTTCGGGGCCCGGCGGGCAGCGGTTGGGTGGCGAAGGTGGCGGCCGCCTCGAAGGCGTCCTCGACGGTGGCGGCCCGGGTGATGCCGAGCTGGCGGGCGGCGCCGTCGAAGACCCGGTCGTCGGTGGCCAGCGAGCCGGTGTGGCTGGCGGCGGCCTTCTGCCCGCCGGCGGTCGACCCGCCCTTGAGCAGGACGAGGGGCTGCCGAGCGGCGACCGGGGCGAGGGCGTCGACGAAGGCCCGGCCGTCGGGGATGCCCTCGACGTAGGCCAGCCCCACCGCCGTCTCGGGGTCGTCGGCGAAGTGGGCGAGGTAGTCGGGCACGGTGACGGCGGCGGCGTTGCCGGCGCTGATGGCCCGGCTGATGCCCACGCCGGTGGCCACGGCCAGGTTCTCGAAGCTGGAGACGAAGTTGCCCGACTGGCTGGCCACGCCGATGCGTCCGGCCGGCGGGTAGGGGGCCACGATCTGGGCGCAGAGGTGCGACGGGGTCGACACCACGCCCTGGCCGTTGGGCCCGGCGAGCAGGATGCCCAGCTCGGCGCACAGGGCCACCAGCTCGTCCTGGGCCTTGACGCCGTCGGGCCCGGCCTCGCCGTAGCCGGCACTGGTGAGGAAGGCGGCGGTGATGCCCTTGGCCGCCGCCCCCCGGAGGAGATCGGGGTTGGCCGCCGCCGGCGTGCAGACCACGACGAGGTCGGCCTCGCCCTCGGGGATCTCGCTGATGTCGGGCACGCAGGTGACGCCCAGGACCTCGGCCCCGTCCCGGTTGGTGGCGAAGACCTTCCCCTCGTAGCCGCAGGCCAGGATGTTGTGGAGGGTGACGAAGCCGAACTTGCCGGGGTGGGTCGAGGCGCCGGCCACGACGATGCCGCGGGGCTCGAACAGCGCCCGGAACTGCTCGGGCGTGGGCCGCGGGCGCTCGGTCGCGGCGGGCTCGTCGCCGGCCGCGGGGGCGGCCACCTCGACCAGGGCGTCGACGGCGATCGGCTGGCCGTCCACGACGATCAGCGGGTTGAGGTCGATGGCCTGGATCGTCGGATCGGCCTCGGCCGCCGCCGACAGCCCGAGGAGGACGGCGACGAGGGCATCGCGGTCGACGGCGGGCTCGCCCCGGAACTCACCCAGCAGGGCCTGGGTGGCGAGGCCGTCGACCATGTCCTCGGCGTCGGTGCGGCTGAGCGGCACCAGCCGGACGACGGCGTCGCCCACCGCCTCGGCCAGGATCCCCCCGACGCCCAGCAGGACGGTGGGCCCGAACTGGGGGTCGCGGCTGACCCCGGCGATCAGCTCGCGGGTGCCCTTCACCATGGGGGCGACGAGCAGGCTCACGTCCCCGTCGTCGGGCGTGGCCGCAGCCAGCAGGGCCTCGGACGCGTGCTCGACGGCGGTGGCGTCGGCCAGTCCCAGCTTCACCAGGCCCCGCTCGGTCTTGTGGGCGATGGCGTCGCCGCACAGCTTCACGACGACGGGGTGACCCAGCTCGGCCGCGGCGGCCACCGCCTCGGGCGCGGTCGCCACCTCCCGCTCGTCGAGCAGCGCCACGCCGTGGCCCCGGAGCAGGGCCTTGGAGGCGGCCTCGGACAGGGTGCGGCTGTGGGTCGTCGACACGACGCGGAACCTACCCGGCGGCTGCGCCCGCTCCTGTGCTCAGCGCTCGGTGTCGGGGAGGAGGGCGGCGCGGAACAGGGAGCGGACGTGCTCGAGGCGACGCTCGAGCTCGTCCTCGGTGTACGGGTCGCGCCCGAGGAGGCCGGTGAGGAAGGGGCCGTCGCTGAAGTAGCTCATCAGGGCACCGAGGCCCGAGAGGATCAGGTGCTCGGGGTCGTGGGGCCGCAGGTGGCCGGCGTCCATCTCCCGCTGGAAGTAGCCCACGGCCCGTTCGAGGTGGGGGCGCAGCAGCTTGCCCAGGTCCATCGGGAGGTGCTCGCCGCCCTCGAGGGCCTCGCGGCGGGCGATGCGGACGAAGTCGGGGTTCTCCTGGAAGAACGTGAACCCGGCGGTGAGGACGTGGTCGACCTTGTTCCAGCCGTCGCGGACGGGCTCCTCGACGGCCTGCTCGACCCGAGCCGACCACTGGGCCATCACCCCGAGGAACACCTCGGCGTAGATGGCCTCCTTGGACGGGAAGTGGTGGAGGATGCTGGGCCGGCGGATGCCGACGCCAGCGGCGATGTCGTTGAGGGACGTGCCGTCGAAGCCCCGCTCGGCGAAGCAGCGACGGGCCTCGACGATGATCGCCTCCCTGGTCCCCCCCGCCCCTCCATCCGCAGTCATCGGTGCATGGACCCGCCGTGGGTGATGTCCA